>NZ_JBHVBL010000014.1:0-102602 GCF_042668165.1 Arthrobacter sp. NPDC057388 | reverse complement strand
CAGTCCCAGCGAAGGTGACCGGCCGTCGTCGTTCCCCACAACCCACTCATCCGCTGCTCCGAAACCGCCCTATTGACGGGGCAAAAGGACGTTTACGGAGCAGTGGACGGGGTTGTTAGAGCGTCGTGGCGTTGAACGTGTCGCACTGGTTGATGTCGCCGGTCCTGTAGCCCTGGTAGAACCACTTCTGCCGCTGGGCGCTGGAGCCGTGCGTCCAACCCTCGGGCGAGACGCGTCCGGTGGCGGCTTTCTGGATCCGGTCGTCGCCGACGGCGGAGGCCGCCGAAAGCGCATCGTTCAGGTCCTGCTGCTTGAGCGGTTCAAGGAAGGGCTTGCCTGTCTTCGGGTCCTTCTGTGTAGTGGCGTAACGGGTCCAGAGGCCGGCATAACAGTCCGCCTGCAGCTCGACGCGGACGGCGCCGGATTCCGCACCCTGCGGATCCTTCTGTGCCTCGTCCAGATCGCCCAGCACGTTCTGCACATGGTGGCCGAATTCGTGGGCCACCACGTACTCCTGGGCCAGCGGGCCGCCCGATGAACCGAACCGGGTCACGAGGTCCTGGAAGAACCCGGGATCGAAGTAGGCGGTGGTATCAGCCGGGCAGTAGAAGGGGCCCACTTCCGACGAGGCCGTGCCGCAGCCGGTGCGTGTGGCGCCCTCGAACAGCACGGCCTTCGGCCGCGGATACTTCACGCTGTAGTCAGCCAGGTACGCCGGCCAGAACGCGTTGAGGCTGTTCACGGTCCCGGCAATCCGGCAGTCGAGGTCCCTGTCTGCGTCGCTGCCGAGCTTGCACTGTGTGAGGGGCGTTCCCGTGCTCTGGGCAGGCTGTTCCTGGCCCGTGCCCAGGAGTCCGCCCAGGAGCTGCGGGTTGATGCCGAACAGGGCCGCGAGGAGCAGGACAACGCCGCCGCCGATGCCACCGCCGATCTTAGTGCCGCGGCCCAATCCGCCGCCGCGCCGGTCTTCCACCTGTGATGGGTCCAGTTCGACCCCGTCATTGAAGCTCATGTTGTCACAATAGCCGCCGACGCAGGCCAGTGGCGGGTTCGGCCCGGTAAAGTTGATCCGATGCCTTTTCTCAACAACCTCCAGCGTTGGGCCGATGAACGCCCCGACGACACCGCCGTCGTCGTGGCCGGAAAACGGCTCAGCTGGGCCGAACTGCGCGACGCCGCACAGGCGGCGGCAGGCAGCGGCACCGCCCCGGTCACAGTTCTCGCCCAGCCCAATTCCACCCGGTTCGCAGTCGACTTCGCCGCGGCAGTGGCGGGCGACCGCGAGTGTGCGGTCCTGGACCCCACCTGGCCCGAAGCGCTGCAGGATGAGATCGTCCGGCGACTCGGCGGCCGGGTCGACCCGGTGCCGGGCAGCGCGGGCCCGGAACTCATGGACGGGGACCCGGCGGCGTCATTCCTCATCGGCCTGACCTCCGGCACCACCTCGGTGCCCAAGGCGTTCACCCGCTCGCGCCGGTCGTGGCAGCAGTCCTTCGACGCGTCCATGGAATTTTTCCGGCTTGGGCAGGACGACAAGACCCTGGCACCCGGCCCGCTGGCCGCGAGCCTCAACCTGTACGCCCTGGCCGAGTGCCTCTACGCCGGTTCCGAGTTCCACACGCTGGAGTCGTTCGACGTCGGGGACGTCCACGCTGCGATCGCCCATGACGGCATCACCCGGCTGGTCCTGGTGCCCACCATGCTGCGGCTGCTCAGTGAACGCGGGCTGCTGGGCTGCGTGGACGCGTCCGGCGTCCGGACCATCATCTGCGCGGGCTCGAAGCTGGACGCCCGCACGCTGGAGGCGGCACGGCGCTGGGCCCCGCATGCCACCATTTTTGAGTACTACGGCGCGTCCGAGCTGAGTTTCGTCTCCGGCGCCGGTCTGCCGGCGGGGGCGCCGTTCGCCGCCGGGAGCACCGCCATCGGCAGGCCGTTCCCGGGCGTCGAGGTGCGGATCCTGGATGATTCCGGCGCGGAGCTTCCCGACGGGACTCCAGGCAACATCAGCGTCCAGAGCGGCATGGTCAGCAATGGTTACCTTTGGGGCGACGACGGCCAGGCACTGCGTTGCTTCGACGGCTGGTTCACTGTGGGCGACCAGGGTTACCTGTCCGACGGCGTGCTCCACATCCTCGGCCGGCGGGCCGACATGATCATCACCGCGGGAAAGAACGTCTACCCGCATGAGGTCGAGCTGGCACTGTCCTCCGTCCCCGGCGTCGCCTCGGCCATTGCGGCCGGCATGGACGACGACCTCCGCGGCCAGCGCGTGGTGGCCGGCATTGTTCCTTCGCACGGGGGAGTCACGGCCACCCAGCTCAAGACAGGTCTGGAGGATGTCCTGGCCAAGGACAAGCGGCCGCTGCAGTACTATGCCCTCGATGAGCTGCCAGTGACTGACCGCGGAAAGGTCAGCCGGCGCCTGCTCCTTGACTGGATCGCTGCCCGGGACAGCCGGGTCCGGCACCTTGTCTAGCGTGCCGGCCACCCCGGGACCCGGCAGCTCGGGAACCGGCAGCACGCAGTCCGGACTGCCTGACGACCGGCAGCCGGTGATCATCGCAGCGCTGCGCACACCCGTCTGCCGGGCGAACGGCGCGCTGAAGCACCTGCGCTCCCACGAGATCCTGTCCCCGGTCCTCACCGCGCTGCTCGCTAAAACCGGCGTGGAGCCGGCTGAGGTGGCCGACGTCGTGATCGGCAACGCGGTCGGTGCCGGCGGCAACGTCGCGCGCCTCGCGGCACTCGAGGCCGGCCTGCCCGTCACAGTCCCCGGCCTCACTGTCGACCGGCAGTGCGGCTCCGGCCTGGACGCCGTTGTCCTCGCCTCGCGGCTCGTCGCGGCCGGCGGCGGCACCTACCTTGCGGGCGGGGTGGAGAGCATCAGCACCGCGCCGCTGCGCGCGCACCGGAACGACGGCGGCGAACCCGCCTTTTTCAGCCGCGCCCAGTTCGCGCCTAAGCACCACGGTGATCCGGACATGGGGGTCGCCGCCGAGAATGTTGCACGGGAGTACGGCGTCACCCGTGAAAGGCAGGACGAGTTCGCGCTGCGCAGCCACCGCCGGGCTGTCGCTGCGCAGGCCAACGGAACGTTCACCCGGGAAACGGTTGCGCTGCCCGCCGCCCCCGGGGCGGCCCAGACGGCCATAACCGCCGACGACGGACCCCGAGCAAAACTCGGCGCACCACTGATGGCGCGGTTCCCGGCAGCATTCGTGCAGGGCGGAACCGTCACCGCCGGAAACTCATGCTTCGACGCGGACGGTGCGGCCGCCGTCGTCATCACCTCCCTGGCCAGAGCGCGGGAACTGGGCGCGGGCGACGGCCTGGCCGTTATTGGCACCGAGACGGCGGGGGTGGACCCGAAGCTGCTGGGCATCGGGGCCGCGGCGGCCGCCGCAAGGCTGCTGGCTGGGCAGTCGGTGGCTGCTGCGGATGTGGACCTGGTGGAATTCAACGAGGCGTTCGCGTCGCAGACTCTCGCCTGCCTCGACCACCTGGGAATTGACCCCCTTCGCGCCAACGCCGACGGCGGCGCCCTGGCCATCGGCCACGCCTACGGGGCATCAGGCGCCGTGCTGGTCACCCGGCTGCTGGCACAGGCTCGGCGGGAACCGGGGGACGCAGAACGGGGAAAGCTGGCCCTGGCCATGATCAGCATCGCGGGCGGCATGGGCACCGCGGCCTTGTTCCGCCACATCCGGCTGTAGTCCGGTGGCCGGGGCCGCCGCGGCCTCAGCCGGCCTCCATGACTTCCTTCAGCTTGCCCAGCTGGGCGACCCTTCCAGTAACGCCCCATCAGATCCTGCAGGTTTTCCAGCGACGCGTCATCAGATCCTGCAGGTTTTCGAGCGACGCGTCATCAGTTCCTGCGGGCTTTCGAGCGACGCCCCATCAGATCCTGTCGCTCGGGGCGAAACGCTCCCGCACCTCCTGTTAGCCCGTGACCCATGAACGAGCTGCAATAACCACCGCGAGAATTGAGACCGCGCCAGCAGCGATCACCGGCCTGTTCCACGTTGACGTGACTGTCGCCGGGCTGTCGGCGGCCCTCCCGGAGCGGGCCTGCAGCCAGGCCGCCACGATGTCGTCCCGTCCAGTTTTCGCCTCGGTCTGGCTGATCCGTTCGTTGCCGGGAAGGGCGCTGTGGGGCTGACTCTTCAAATCGCTGAGGTGCTGGAACCCGGCTCCAAATGCGGACGGCGGAGACGGCGCACCCCAGCTGACGTACTTCTTGCCGGCTGCCCGGATGGCAGTGGTGTACTGGACCTCGATGTCCTCAATCGCTCCGAAGGGTATCCGGTGGTCGCGCAAGCCGTTGATCACCTCAAATCCGTCCCCGCCAACACGCAGGCACGGCCGCCACAAGGCCGCGTAGGCGAACCACGACAAGAGGAGCAGCCATGGCGCTGCGCCGCCTGCGGCTTTGCCGGCTCCGGCAGCAAGGAGCCACGTGACCGTTCCGGCAGCGAACAGCCACAGGACTGCGGCAAGCGGGCGAGCCGATCCCGTCCGGTACGTAGCGGCCCGCGGCGGCTCCGTCACTTTTCCGGCGCTGTCGCCCTCCAGCCTCATCCGTTCCCCCATCCCCATACGGCGCTTGCACTGACCCTACCCGCGCCCAGGCCGATCTCGTACTGTTTGTTGGATGACAGGGGAGAGCGCCGGAACGGTTAAAGCCGGTGGGGCGGAAATCTACTGGGAGACGTCGGGGAATCCGGCCGGGGTTCCCGTGCTGTACCTCCACGGCGGCCCCGGCGCCGGCCTGGGTCGCGGATACCGGAGCCGCCTCGATGCTTCGAAGTTCCTGACGGTCGGCCTGGATCAGCGCGGCTGCGGGAGGAGCAAACCCACTGTTCAGGACGATCTGGGCTCCCTGTCTGGCAACAACACCCAGGCCCTGATCGAGGATATCGAGGCCGTTCGCCGGCACCTCGGAATTGCGAAGTGGATCGTCACGGGCACGTCCTGGGGCAGCACTTTGGCCCTGGCCTATGCCCTGCAGCACCTAGACCGGGTGCTTGGGCTCGCCCTGATGGCGGTGGGAACGACGAGCCGCGAAGAGGTTGAGTGGATCACGGAGGGCGTCGGGCGGATCTTCCCGGAAGCGTGGGAGGAGTTCTCGAAGGCCGCCGGGCGCAGACCGGGGGAGCGGGTGGTGGATGCATATGCCCGGCGCCTCGCCGGCACTGACCGGGACGATGCCGAAACCGCAGCCCTGGCATGGGACCGGTGGGAATCGACGCACGTCTCGCTGGATCCGCTCTGGCAGCCCGGCCCGATGTTCGACGACGATCGCGAGCGGATGACCATCGCCATCCTCGTCACCCACTACTGGTCCCGTGACGCCTTCCTCCCGGACGGACAGGCCATCATGGAAAGAATCCATCAACTCAACGGGGTTCCCGGCTATCTCATTCACGGTCGGAAAGACGTAAGTGGGCCGGTCGTCACGCCTTGGATGCTTCATCAGCGCTGGGAAGGAAGCCGGCTCACCGTCATCGAGAACGAAGGGCATGGCGGGCCGCAGTGCTGGGCCGCGTTTGTCGGCGCGGTCGAAGAAATCGCAACCGGGCTGTCCCGGATGGACGGTCAGGAGGCGTAACAGAAGTGGGCAACGTGATTTAGGCTTTAGCCCACAGCGCGCGTCCGCCTGTCGCGGGCTGAATAAAGAGAGGCAGAGCCGATGCAGCCGGACCTTGGCCAGCGCGCCGCGAACGAGCACGCCGACGTCGCACAGTCCCTTCTCTCCGCCGCGGAGCAAGCACTTTCAGGTGCTGATGTGGACGCCGAACTGCAGATTAGGCTGGCCCAGGCGCATGCAACTCTTGCCCTCGCGTTTGAGACCCGGGCCGCGGCCTACGACACCCGCACTGCCGCGTATGTTGCCTATCTGGCGACACTCAAGTCGGGTGCCCGCCCGGACAGGGATCAGCATGCGGCCATCGTTGCGAAGCTTGTCCGCGACCGGCTGGGCTTCGAAGCCGAGTAGAAGCGGGCGGAACTGCGGTAAGGCCGCCGTCAGGACACTCCGAGCACGGTGAGGACGATGAGAACGCAGTTCAGGCCGACGATAAGCGTGGCGCTGGTCCAGCCGGCAACCCGCAGCGGCGTTGAGTCAGTGTGGATTCCCATGATTTCGCGCTTGCCCGTGAGCCGGATCAGCGGAATCAACGCGAACGGGATGCCGAAGCTGAGGAGCACCTGGCTGAGGACCAGGGCCAGTGTCGGTTCGATGCCGGCGCCAAGAATCACCAGCGCCGGAATCAGGGTGATGACCCGCCGCGTCAGCAGGGGGACGCGGACCTTGAGCAGGCCGCCCATAATGGTGGCGCCGGCGTAGCAGCCGACGGACGTGGACGCCAGGCCTGAGGCAAGCAGCCCGATGGCGAACACGACGCCGATCGCCGGGCCCAGTGCCGAGGTCACGGCTGCGTGGGCGCCGGCGATGGTATCGGTCCCTTCCACGCCGCGCAGGCTGGAGGCCGCCAGCAGCAGCATGGCGATGTTGACGACGCCCGCCAGCAGCAGGGCACCGACGACGTCGAAGCGCGTGGCCTTGATCAGGCGGGTCCGGACGGCGGGGTTCTCCGAGAAGCCATGACGGTCGCGGGCGAGTGCGGAGTGCAGGTAGATGGCGTGCGGCATCACGGTGGCACCGAGCATGCTGGCAGCCAGCAGGATGGTGTCCGTTCCTTCAAAGCGCGGAACGAGGCCCGAGAGGGCACTGCCGGCGTCCGGCGGATTGACGAACAGGCCGGACACGAACCCGACGGCAATCACACCGAGCAGGGTCAGAATGGCGACTTCGAACGATTTCTGGCTCCGGTTCGACTGCAGCGACAGCAGCAGCATGGAGGCGAGACCGATGATGATTCCACCGGCGAGCAGAGGAAGCCCGAACAGCAGGTTCAGGGCGACGGCCCCGCCGATCACCTCGGCCATGTCGGTGGCTCCGGCCACGATTTCCGCCTGCGCCCAGTAGGCCCGGCGCCGCCGGGTCCCCAGGCGCTTGCCGAGAATCTCGGGCAGGCTCATGCCGGTGGCCAGGCCCAGTTTGGCGGACTGGTACTGGATGAGCACGGCCATGGCATTGGCGGCCACGAGGACCCAGACCAGGAGGTAGCCGTAGCTGGCTCCGGCCGTCAGGTTTGCCGCGACGTTCCCCGGGTCGACGTAGGCGATGGCCGCCACGAACGCCGGACCCAGCAACAGCAGGCGCGACCAGACCCGTGCGGGTGCGGTGCGTTCTGAAAGGGTCGAAACAGCCATCATCCATCCTCGTCATTGGGGGTACCGATAAGACGAGGATAGCGGAAATTTAGGCATACCGAAAAGTAGCGATTAGGGATGCAGATGGATGCTGGATTTGGTCAGTGACATTCCTTCCTTTGGAGGGGACAGGAGAGTGCCCCGCCCACCCTCGTCAGGGCGGTGCGGGGCCTTCCTAGCGGCAGTTGCACCTATCGGTTTGGCAACTGGGGACAAGGTAATCCGGCAATTCTTCGGACAGGCTTGTTAGCGGCTGGGAATTGCCTGAAAACGGCGGAAGACGGCTGTCGACCGGGTCTACCCCCTGATCTGGGGGAGGACGCCGGCGCCGCGAGGGTGGCTTGCCTTTGACAACACCGGTCACACACGGTTGTGCCGGTGCAAACCGCATCCCTGTTGGCCAAAACGACCCAAGGTTTCCGCAAGGCACCCTCCGCAATCTTGCACCGTCCAATGCAACGTTCAACCAGACGTTCCATCAACAAGTGAGGCAGGTGCGTTATGAAAGCGTTCCACCCAATCAGAACCAGCGGAGGTGATCCGACGGCGTCACGGGGAGCGCCACGGAGGCCGAAGCACCCGCGCGGGAGCCGGCGGCGCCTGTTCGGCGGCCCCAACCGCGTCGTCGCGGCGGGTGTGGCCCTGTCCCTGGTGGCGGCTATCGGCCAGTCAGCCACCATCGCGGCCCAGGCGGTGACCGCCCCGGTGGGCGAAGGCTTCACCGTCACGGCCTCGGACCTCGCCTTCATCCTCAAGCAGATCAAGATCGCCGAAGCCCACGTGGCCAACACAACGTCAGCCACCGGCCCCTGCGGCGCCCTCATCGGTACGGGCCCCAACCAGATCCCGGACGCATTGACGTCCTACGGGCTCCGTACCGTCGACGGATCCTGCAACAATCTACTGGCCGGCCGCGAAACCTACGGCGCAGCTGATCAAAAGTTCCCCCGCTACACCGCCCCGGTCTTCAACGATGCAGACCCGGTGCCCGCCGGTTTTGGTCCCGCCGGCCCCACCTCTTACAAGCAGACGAGCGGGAACGTTTTCGACAGCAAGCCACGCGACATCAGCAACCTGATCGTGGACCAGACCTCCACCAACCCTGCCGCCGTGGCTGCCGCCGGATTCCCGGTCCGCACGCAGGGCAACGTCGGTGTCCACCCCTGCACCACCGACCCGGATCCGCTGGCAGATCCTCCCGTCACCGGTGTTCCGGATGGCTGCGTCCCGTCGCACAACACGCTCTTCATCCCGAACGTGACCACCGACGTCGGCCTTTCGCCGCCCTACAACTCGATGTTCACGCTGTTCGGACAGTTCTTCGACCACGGCGTGGACCAGACCGTCAAGAGCGGCGGCAACGTGTTCGTGCCGCTGCGCGCTGACGACCCGCTGGTAGCGGGCAAGGACCACGTCTTCGGCAACGCGGACGATCTGCCCGCCAGCCAGCGCTTCATGGTGCTGACCCGTGCCCAGAACCAGCCGGGACCCGACGGCGTCCTCGGCACCGAAGACGACGTCCACGAAGCCTCCAACACCGATTCCCCGTATGTGGACCAGTCCCAGACCTACACGTCCCATCCGTCCCACCAGGTCTTCCTCCGCCAGTATGTCAACGACCCCGACGGTAAACCGGTCTCCACCGGCAAGCTGCTTGGCGGCAAGGCAGGCACCAGCGCCGAGAAGGGCATGGCCAACTGGGCCGACGTCAAGGAACAGGCCAAGACCATGCTCGGCATCCAGCTGCTGGACAAGGACGTCCTGAACGTGCCGCAGCTCGCCGTCGACCCCTACGGCAAGTTCATCCCCGGTCCCGCACGCGGCCTCCCGCAGTTCGTGACCGCCACCGGCCTCGTCGAGGCAAACCCGGCCGATGACGAGGGCCGCGGTACCCTGGTGCCGGCCAATGTCCGGTACTTCGACACCCCGTTCCTGACCGACATTGCGCACAATGCGGACCCGTCCCCGCAGGACACGGACCACAACCCGGGCACCCCGCCGGTCACGCCCAAGCCTGACACGGACACTGTCGCCTCCGCTGACTTCGCCAGCCAGGCCCCCGGCACCTACGACGACGAGATGCTGAACGCGCACTTCATCGCCGGCGACGGCCGCGTCAACGAGAACATCGGCCTCACCACCATCCACCAGATTTTCCACTCCGAGCACGACCGGCTCGTGGACGACTTCAAGAACACCCTGACCCACGACACGTCGGCCACCGGCACCGCCGCCCTGGCCGAGTGGAAGCTGGCTGGCGGCGCTGACGGCTGGAACGGCGAACGCCTCTTCCAGGCCGCCCGATTCGTCACCGAGATGGAGTACCAGCACCTCGTCTTTGAGGAGTTCGCCCGCAAGGTCCAGCCGGCCATCCAGCCGTTCCACGTCTACCACACGGACGTCAACGGTGCGATCCACGCCGAGTTTGCGCACGCGGTGTACCGGTTCGGCCACTCGATGCTGACCGAGACCATCGCCCGTAAAAACCTGGACGGAACGGACAACTCGATCCCGCTGCTGAACGGCTTCCTGAACCCGCCGTCGTTTACCGACGACGGGCACGGCCACCAGCTGACGTCCGAGCAGGCGGCGGGCGCCGTCGTCATGGGCATGAGCGACCAGACGGGCAACGAACTCGATGAGTTCGTCACGGACACCCTCCGCAACAACCTGCTGGGCCTGCCGCTGGACCTCGCAACGATCAACATGACCCGTGCGCGTGAAGCCGGCGTACCGCCGCTGAACGAGGTACGCCGCCAGCTCCACGACGAGACCGGCGACGGCCAGCTTGCCCCGTACACCAGCTGGGCGGACTACGGGCAGAACATCAAGCACCCCGAGTCGCTGATCAACTTCGTGGCCGCCTACGGCACCTACCCGTCCATCGTGAACGCCACCACCCTGGCGGACAAGCGGGCAGCCGCCAAGGCCATCGTGGATCCGGGCATCGGCGCAACACCTCCTACGGCCGACATGATCGACTTCATGAACAGCTCTGGCGCGTGGGCCAATCAGGAAAGCGGCCTGAACAAGGTTGACCTGTGGGTCGGCGGCCTCGCCGAGAAGACAAACCTCTTCGGCGGCCTCCTCGGCAGCACGTTCAACTACGTCTTTGAAAACCAGCTGACGGACCTCCAGAACGGCGACCGGCTCTACTACCTGGCCCGCACGCCCGGCATGAACCTGCGCACGCAGCTCGAGGGCAACAGCTTCTCCGAAATGATCATGCGCAACACCGACGGCGTGAACACGCTGAAGGCGGATGTGTTCGCGACGGCGGACTGCAAGTTCCAGCTGGGCAGCCTCGCCGGCACGCCGGACGGCTACACCGCGTCAGGTCCGACGGTCGCAGATGACCTCACGACCACCGACTGCAACGAGAACGCACTGCTCCTGCGGAAGCCCGACGGCACCATCCAGTACATGGAAAAGAACACCGTCGATCCCTCCGGCATCAACGGCCAGTCCGTGTACAACGGCACTGACGGCGTGGACCGGGTCACCGGCGGCAACGACAACGACACGTTCTGGGGCAACGCCGGAAACGACGTCATTGAAGGCCAGGGCGGCGATGACGTGGCCCTCGGCGGCGACGGCAACGACCGGATCACGGACCTGTCCGGAGCCGACGTGCTCAAGGGCGGCCCCGGCAATGACTACACCAATGCCGGCATCGGCGATGACATCATGATGGGCGGAGACGGCCAGGACTTCATGAACGGCGGCGCCAACGACAACGAGACATTCGCCGGGCCGGGCAACGACTTCGTCCGGGCCGGCGACGGTGCCGATGCGGTGTTCGGCGACGGCGGGGACGACTGGATCCAGGGCGGCTCGGGCCAGGACCTGCTCCAGGGTGACCACGGCGCACCGTTCTTCGACGACCCGGCGCAGACCAGGCCGGGCAACGACATCATGGTCGGCCAGGTCGGCGAGAACGACTACGACGCCGAGGGCGGCGACGACCTCATGGCATCCAACGCCGCCATCGACCGGTTCGCCGGTGCTGCCGGGTTCGACTGGGCAATCCACCAGTACGACACCGTGGGCGCCAAGGATGACATGAAGATCAACCAGAACCTGGGCGGGCTGCCGCTGCAGATTGTGGTCAACCGCGACCGCTGGCAGGAGACGGAAGCCAACTCCGGGTCCGCGTTCGACGACGTGATCAAGGGCGACGACCGCGCACCCAGCACAGTGGGCGGCGCCGGCTTCAGCGGCTGCGACGTCCTCGACCAGGCAGGCATCGACAGGATCGCCGGCCTGGGGGACATCCTCCCGGCGCCAACCACTCCGCTGGATCCCATCGCAGCAGCGTCAGCCATGGGAGCCTGTCCGCTCGAGGGCCCGGTCTGGGGCGAGGGCAACATCCTGCTCGGTGGCCTCGGCAGTGACAAGCTCGAAGGCCGCGGCGCCAACGACGTCCTCGACGGCGACCGGTACGTCAAGGTCCGGATCAGCGTCCGCAGCAACCCGGCCGACGCGACGACCGAGATCGGCAGCACCGACCTCATGGAGCACACGTACCAGACGGGCAACCCGCACACCCTGGAGGCCGACGTCGCCGCCGGCGTCATCGACCCCGGCAACCTGGTGGCCGTCCGTGAAGTGATCAACCCGACGCCGGCGCAGACTGCCGGCACCGTTGACACCGCAGTGTTCTCCGGCCCCGCGGCCAACTACACCGTCACCACCACGGGCGGCGACGGCACCCTCGGCTCACCCGGTTCGACGACGACGGTCACCGACAACGTCGGTGCCGACGGAACCGATACGCTGCGGAACATCGAGGCCCTTGCCTTCGCCGACACGGTCGTCACCAACGCACCTGTCATCGGCGTCGCAACACCGGGCAACGCCCGGGCCACGGTCAACTGGACCGCCCCAACCATCGGTGTCGCCAGCAGCTTCAACGTGAAGACGCTCGATGTGACGACGAACCCGGCCGGCGTGCAGGTGGGCGACCTGCTCACCGCACCGGGTACCGACACCAGCCTCGTCGTGACGGGCCTGACCAACGGCAGCAAGTACGTGTTCCAGGTGTCGGCAACGAACGCCCAGGGCACCAGCCCGTTCTCGGCAGCCTCCAACGTAGTGGTTCCGGCGGCAACTGTCGAACCCGTCGAACCGCCGGCGGCCACGGTACCCGGCGCTCCCACCGGCGTAACCGCAGTGGCGGGTAACGCGGCGGCAACGCTCGCATGGACGGCGCCGGCCTCCGACGGCGGTGCACAGGTCACCGGCTACGAGGTGCGGACGTTCATCGGCACGGCAACCACACCGGTAAGGACCCTGGCGGTCGGAACCGGCACGGGCGCCGTCGTGGATGGACTTATCAACGCCACCGGCTACACGTTCGACGTGGCAGCAGTCAACGCGGCCGGCACCGGAGCGCGGTCGGCCCGGACGGCAGTCACCACGCCGCGCACGGAGTTCGTCGCCCCAAGAATTACGGCACGGACCCCTGTGGCGGGAGCAAAGTCCGTCAGCCAGGCGAACAACCTGACGGTCACCTTCAGTGAGTCGGTAGCCAACGTCAACAACCGGACGGTGGTGCTGCGGCTCGGCACCACCGTGGTTCCGGCCACGGTGAGCTACAACAACACGACACGGACGGCGACGCTGAACCCGGGCTCAAACCTTCTGGCTGACCGGACCTACAGCGTGGCGGTCTCCTCCGTCCGTGACGCGGCCGGAAACACAATGCCGCTCGCCTCCTGGCAGTTCACTACAGGGCCGGCCCCCACGCTGGCAGCGGTGAGCCCGGGGATTTCGGCACGGGGAGTGTCCCGGACGGCCAACGTGACGGCCCGCTTCAGCGAACCGATCACCGGCACCAGCACACGGACCGTGGTGCTGCGGCTCGGCACTATGGCCGTCCCCGCGGCGGTGGGCTACAACACCGCCACCCGGACGGTGACGCTGAACCCGTCGGTGACATTGGCGGCGAACCGGACATACACGGTGTCGATCTCGTCGCTACGTGACCTGGCCGGCAACCCGTTCGTCCCGCGGAGCTGGACGTTCACCACCGGAACAAGGTAATCCGGAACAACCACTGAGCAGTAACAAAGGAAGCGGGGGCCGCCAGCAGGCGGTCCCCGCTTCCTTGTCCTGTCAGCATTGCGCACGCGACTGCTGTGTGCGATTATTCCGGTGATCGTGATCAGGCCGCAGGAGGTGAGACCCATGAACGCAGTATCCGTAATGGGCGCTCCCCGCAGTCCACGATCGCGCGGCTAAAGCAGCCGCCACCGGGAGCGCCGCAGCAGGCAATTCGCGAAAGGCGACTCCCATGAACGCAACTTCTTCTTCAGCTCCCCGCTCCACTTCGACTCCGGCAGTTGCGGGCGAACGGGCGCTGGTCCTCGGCGGCGGTGGATCGACAGGCAACGCGTGGCTGATCGGCGTCATCGCCGGCCTGTTCGATGCCGGCTTGGATGTGACCGGGGCAGATCTGGTCATCGGCACGTCGGCCGGATCGACGGCCGCGGCCCAGATAAGCGGCGCAAGCCCCACCGAACTGTTTTCCGCCATACTCGCCGCGGCGGCGCGGCAGCCCATCCATCCGGCCGGAACAGCCGGCTCCGCAGGCCCCGACGGGCCCGGCCGGGCCAGGCCGGCCTCGGAACACTTGGAGAGAACGGGCAGGATCATCGCTGCCGCCGGAGACGCGGCTGACATGCGCCGCAGAATGGGCGCGGCGGCACTCGACATGGCGGCGGCGTCGGACGGTTCCGGGCAGGCGAGGTGGCGTGCGACAGTGAGCTCCCGCCTGCCCAGCCAGCGCTGGCCGCAGCAAAGGGTGCTCCTCACCGCGGTGGATGCCCGCACCGGTGAACCCGTGGTGTTCCACCGCCACAGCGGAATTCACCTGGCGGACGCCGTTGCCGCCAGCTGTGCCAGTGGGTTCGCCTACCGGATCGGAGAGAACAGCTACATCGACGGCGGCTACCGGCGCAACGAGAATGCCGATCTGGCAGCCGGATACCAGCGGGTGCTGGTGCTCTCACCATTCAGCGGGAGAACCCGGATGCCCTTGGCCTGGGGCATGCAGCTTGCAGCGCAGGTGGAAGAGCTGCGCACGGGGGGCAGCACGGTCCAGACGATCTTCCCGGACAGCGGCTCCGAGCACATGTTCGGGGCCAACGCGATGGATGCGTCGCTGCGTCCGGCCGCTGCCCGGGCAGGGTACAGCCAAGGCAGCGCCCTGGCAGGGCAGCTCACAAAGTTCTGGGGCTGAGGCTCTTCAGCATGGAATCACGTGTGTCTGCCGGCGGATACCCCGGCGGCCTTGCACTTGGCCCTGATGAAGGACTGCTCCGCCTCCGAAAGCTGGAGTTCGCCGTGCTGGTCCTGGGTGACATGGCCGCCCGACACCTGATGAACCACGTTCGCCACGGTCCGCGGAAGAATTACGCAACCGGGATTCTCAACGAGCCACTTCTTTGTGGCCTCATCAAGCTCATTCCACCACTCAACAATCGGCCGTTGGCCCATGAGGTGCTCCTCGGATTTGAGACCCTACCTAAATCGACAGCAGCTACCGGAATAACCCCCGCCGGCGCCACAAAACGTGCAATATCGCCCCACACACAGCCCAGATACTGGAATTCACGAATCTCTAAATTGGTAATCAGTAAAGAGTTTGATCCCGATGCCCGCGGGGGGTCAAGAGCCGGGCGTAACCTCGCGCAACCCGGCGGCACAGGGCCATTCTGCGGGCCTAAACCTGTTCAGGCGAAGTGGCAGTGGAGTATTTTTTACACGCCCGGGCGGATGTGCGATGAACCGTCACCAGCTCCGCTGACCCCGGCCTTGAGGAGTCTGCATGACACACAGGACAATCCGTCCGCTTGGCGATTTTGGCAGGGCGGATCTTGCGTCGGCCGGCGGCAAGGGCGCCGCCTTGGGGGAACTGGTGCGGCAGGGTTTTCCGGTCCCACCGGGTTTCATCATCAGCACAGACGCCTACCGCCTGCTCCTCGCCGGGACGCGGCTCGGGGACGCACTGGCAGGGAGAAATGAAAGGGCGGCCGACGGCGGCGCCCTCCGTGAGCTGTTCGCCTCCTTTGGTATGCCCCAGGCTCTGCAAACAGAAATAGCCGAGGCCTATGCGGCCCTGGGAGGGGGAGCCGTGGCGGTCCGGTCCAGCGCCACGGCCGAAGACCTGCCCGGGGCGGCGTTCGCCGGCCAGCAGGACACGTTCCTCAACGTCGTCGGTGAGGAGGCCGTGGCCAAGGCTGTTGTTGACTGCTGGGCCTCCCTCTGGACTGACAGGGCCATCGCCTACCGCCAGCGGCAGGGGATCGACCCGCACGAGGTGGCGCTCGCCGTCGTCGTCCAAAAGATGGTGCCGGCCGACGCCGCAGGCGTCCTGTTCACGGCGAACCCGGTCACGGGTGAGCGCAGCGAGATCGTCGTGGACGCCAGCCCGGGGCTGGGGGAGGCCGTGGTCTCGGGGAGGGTGACCCCCGAACACTACGTGCTGGACCGCAGTGGTACGCTCCGCAGCGTCATGCCCGGAAGCCGGGAGGTGGTGATCATCCCGGACGGCGCCGGTGGGACGCGGGAGCACGCCGGCAGGCGCAGCTCGGAGCCTTCCCTGACCGCGGACCAGCTGCGGGAGCTCGCCGGTTTGGGCCGCAGGGCGCAGGATCACTTTGGCCGGCCGCAGGACATGGAATGGGCGCTGGCCGGGGGCCGGATCCACGTGCTGCAGTCGCGGCCCATGACGGCGCTGCCGCCGCAGCCGTTGCGGCTCAATCTGGTTCAGCGGCGGGTGGCGCCGTTTTTCATCGAAATGTTCCAGACGCGGCCCTACCCGCTGGACGTGTCCGGGTGGATGAGGCAGGGGATCCTGGCCATGCTGCAGCGGATGGGCGGAAGCGTGGGCGTGCGGTTCCCCTCAGTCGAGGAACTGCTGCCCGAGGAGGACGGCGTGGTGCTGCAGCTGGTTCCCCCGTCGCCGCGGCCGACAGTCCGCGTCCTGGCTGCACCGTTCAGCCTTGCCCGCCGCGCGAAGCAGTTCAAAGTGGCCAACTGGAAGAACGATCCCAGGTTCATCGCCTTCCTGGAACAGGTGGACCGGGTGAACGAACGTGACCCGGAAGCCTTGCGCTGGCCGGAGGTTGTGGGCCTTGCCCGGGAGTGCTTCGCCACGATGCGGGGGATCACAGATCTGCGGATCTCCTACATGCCCGGCATATTCCTGCCCCTGCTCAAGCTGCGACTGATGCTCCTGTTTCTGGGCAGGCCGGGGCTCGCGCCTGCCCTGATCGCGGGTACGGAAACCAGGACAAACCAGGCGAACCGGTCCCTGGAGCAGCTGGCCGCGTTGGTCCGTGCGGATCCGCGGCTCGCCGGCGCGTTTGCAGCATCGGAAGGGGCGGGCTTGCTGCAGCTCGTCGGGAACCCTGAGCATGCAGCCTTCCGCGAAGCGTTCCATGAGTTCCTGCGCGAGTATGGCAACCGTGAGACCGTCAGCGTGGTGCTAAGCAGTTCACCCACGTGGTCTGATGCCCCGGAGGTGGTGCTGGGGCTGGTCAAGGCGCTCCTTGGCCAGCCCCTGGCCACGGCCAACCAAACCGGCGCGGCGCTTGCGGAGCTGACCCGCCACCCGTTCCTCCGCTTCGGTCCCGTGCGGCGGCGGGCGCTGGCCGCCGTCCATGCCGCCAAGGCCGGGATCGCGTTCCGCGAGGACAGCCACTTCTACGCCACCAAGGTCATCCCGCCCATGCGCAGCGCGTACCGTGAGCTCGGCCGCCGCCTCGCCGCCGCCGGTGTCATCGATGATCCCCAGGATGTGTACCACCTCCGGTTCGAGGAACTGGAGGCAATAACGGACGACGGCGGTGCGCTGCCGGCATCAGTCCTGCGGCATTACCGGCCGCTGGTGCTGGCCAGGGCGGCCAGGCGCCGCGAACTCGAGGGGGTTCCGCTGCTGGACGCGGCGCTGCTGTTCAAGGACCGCCGCCGCGCAGCGGGTGTGCTGGTTTCCGGCACGCCGGCGAGCCGCGGCCGCGCGGAGGGTCCGGTCCGGATCATCAGGGGACCGGAGGAGTTTGGGCTGCTGCGCAGCGGCGACATCCTTGTTTGTCCCTACACCAACCCCTCCTGGACGCCGCTGTTCCAGCGCGCGGCCGCCGTCGTCGTCGATATGGGCGGGCTCGGCTCCCATGCGGCGATTGTGGCGCGGGAATACGGCATCCCGGCCGTCATGGGAACCGGTACTGCAACGCGGATACTTGCCGAAGGCCAGCCAGTCATTGTGGATGGCAGCGCGGGGACGGTGAGGGCTTCCGGCACCGCGGCTGGCGAGTGAGTACTGCTGAGTGACCGGACGTGGGAAAGAGGATTTTGGAATCAGTAGCGGCTGACCAGGTTGGCGGTGCCGTAGGCACGCCGGGTCCGGGAACTGTACTGATAGATCGTGACGCTTCGGATCTCCGGCAGGCCCTTCCACACCGGGGTCAGATCGTAGGACTGGTCACCACGGCGTGCCTTTAGCGGCGCCACAATATACGTCTGTGTGGAACTGAGTCCTTTTTCGCCCGCCGTATTGGAGCCCAGCCTGCCTGGATTGAGGTGCACGTACAGGTTGCCGCCTGCACCCGTGGAAAAGTTCTCCAGGTTCAGCTCCACCTTGGTGGGGGTGACATTGAGGACTGCCCTGCCCTGTGTGGTTGCCGCCTGCGATATGAACTCGCCCTCGAACACCTCCGTCCAATGGCCCGGCGCTGCTGTAGCGGGGGAGGAAGTGGTGGGCCGGCTCACCGGAGCCTCCACGTTGGTACATGCTGACAGTGCGATTGCCACCAGAAACGGTGACACGGACAACCGGAGCGATCTCATGTTTCCCCAAAGAACCGAACAGCGGCGTTTTCCGCCCGGTTGGGCGCTCCGCCGTCCTCCCAGTAAACCACGGCGGCGTTTTCGCGGCTTCGCTGGCCGGCCTGTTGTACTTTCGTTGGATTATCCCGTGGTGCTGACAGCGCCCGAGGCGTAGTCTTGGGCATCCGGCGGCCCCGTACAGCCGCCCTTGGTGCCGAGACAAGCCGGAGGAGCATGCATGGGTACGCCGACTTCGCCAGAGTCCGACCGTGCAAACGCCCTATTTGCCGGCCACAGAATCCTGCGGCAGGCTTTCTCTTTTGCCGCGGCGATCGTCCTGTCTGCCGCGATAGTCGTGGCGGCCGTCTCCGCTGGGCACGCCATGATGCTCACGGAGTGGTTGGATTCGAGGCATGCGCCCGGGGACCCGTATTATCAGGAAACGTACGGTATCCGGAATGACTCCTTCGCCAGCTTTCTGCTAGCAGCTGCCATCATCCTCCTGTGGATTCTCGTCTGGGCCATCTGGCATCGGAAGGCTAGGCGCGGTGACGCCCTTACGGGCCGTCGCTGAAGCCTGTCCTTTGGAACCCGGTGCCTGGCAGGAGTGTTTAGGCCAGACTGGTGGCGTGAGCGGAATCCGGTGGGTGCTGCACGTCGATCTCGACCAGTTCATCGCGGCGGTCGAGGTGCTTCGGCGGCCGGAGCTGGCGGGCAAGCCGGTCATTGTCGGCGGCCGGGGTGACCCCAGGGAACGGGCAGTGGTGGCCACCGCGTCCTATGAAGCCAGGGCGTTCGGCGTGGGTTCCGGAATGCCCCTGCGGATTGCGGCCCGCAAGGTGCCCGACGCGGTGATCCTGCCCGTCGACCAGGAGGCTTATCTGGAGGCCTCTGAGACGGTGATGGCCACCCTGCGCGCCCAGCCCGGCGCCACCGTGCAGGTGCTGGGCTGGGATGAAGCCTTTGTAGGCACTGAGACCGAGGACCCGGAAGCGTACGCCAGGCAGGTGCAGGCCGCTGTTTTGGAGCGGACGCAGCTGCATTGCAGCGTGGGCATCGGCGACACGCTGGTGCGGGCCAAGGTCGCCACCGGATTCGGCAAGCCGGCCGGTGTCTTCCGTCTCACGGCCGGGAACTGGCTCGACGTTATGGGCAGCCGGCCCACAAGGGAACTGTGGGGCGTCGGGGCCAAGGTGTCGGGCCGGCTGGCCAAACTCGGCATCAACACAGTCGCCGAGCTCGCCGCATGCGACCCCCAGGACCTGGTCCCGGAGTTCGGCCCCAAGATGGGTCCCTGGTATGCGTCGCTCGGACGCGGGGACGGCGCCAGCGTTGTGGATGACACCCCGTGGGTTGCCCGCGGGCACAGCCGGGAAACCACCTTCCAGCACGACCTGACCGAGCCCGCCCAGGTGGACGACGCCGTGCGGGAGCTGGCGGCGCGCGTCCTTGCGGACGTCGTGGCCGAAGGGCGGCCGGTGATCGGGCTGACCCTCAAGGTTCGGTATGCGCCGTTTCTCACCAGGACCCACGCGCGGAAGATTCCCGAGACGTATGACCGGGACGAAATCCTCGCGCGGGCTTTGGACCTTGCAGGCGGAATCGAGGCAGGCCGGCCAATACGGCTGCTGGGCCTGCGGGCCGAAATGACCATGCCCGACGACGCCCGGCAGGGACACACGCCGACGCGCGGTGGCTGGTAACGGAGCTGACTGTGATGCCCGTGCTCTGAAGGAGGAAGTAACACGATGACCAAGTACCTGATCTCGTTTCCCAGTGCCGCGATGGACGTCCCTCCCGGCGGCCTGGAGGCCGTTTCTGAGACGTCGCACGCGGTCGTTCAGGAGGCGAAGGACGCGGGCGTCTGGGTCTTCGGCGGCGGGATCGACGAGAGCATTCCGCCTGTCATGGTCAGCGGCGACGGAAGCGTGAGTCAGGGGACATACCCTCAGACGGCGCAGATCGAAGGCGGCTACTCGGTCCTGGACTTGCCCTCGTACGATGCCGCCCTGGAGTGGGCGGCGAAGTTCGCAACCGCCTGCCGTTGCGCTCAGGAGGTGCGTGCATTCCACTACGATCCCGACAGCTGACTGTGCAGGCAGCAGGGGGCAGTTCAACCCGGCGGGTCCTGGCCGACCAGACCGTCCAACGACTCACGGATGAGGTCGGCATGGCCGTTGTGGCGGGCGTATTCCTCGATCATGTTGAGCAGGATGTAGCGCAGACTGGGAAGTTCGATGCTGGGGTTTGAGGCAACCGTGCCCTGGCGTCCGGGCCCGCCGTCCATCAGTGCCTCCGCGAAGAGGGCGCGGGAGCGGGTTACCGCGTCGCGCCACCTTTCATAAAGTTGTGCGGGCGAGTCCTCGCTGGCCGAGTTCAAGTCCCAGTCGGGGTCAGCGTCCCAGTCCACGGCGTTCCAAGGCGGGAGTTGCCTGCGGCCATGCAGCCACTCTGTGGACATGTCGTCCTCGAAACGGGCCAGGTGCTTGAGCAGGCCGCCCAGTGTCAGAGCGGAAGGACCGAGGGTCGCCCGCAGGCCGGCAGCGTCCAGCCCTTTGGTCTTCCAGGCGAATGTCGCCCGCTGCCGCTCCAGAAATCCCAACAGGGTAGCGGTCTCGTCACCGGCCAGCGGCGGTTCGGGATTTGTTTGGTCGGGCTGGCCCGCCAGATCGTTCAACGGTTGCCTCCTAGGGATCACGGGACAATTCACTGGGTACTCCGGCGCGTAGTCGACAATCCGCGTCACCCCATGATGCTCGCCCGAAGCGACTGGCGCTATGCCTCGCCCTCGGACTGCGGCTGTGGGCGCGGCGCCCGGATGCGGACGCGCTCGCCGTACGGGTCGCCCGTTGGTTCCTGGCCCTGCGGAATAAGCCTCCAGGCGCATCTGTTTTTGCTCCTCGACGGCGGCCGCCGCCTCTTCCCGTGTGGGCACGCCGGTGGAATCCATGATGCTGAGCATGCTTCCCAGCGCGCCGGACGAGGCTCGTCCTGCCGGCGGCCTGTAGGAACCCAGCGCCCGGACACCGAGGAACACTGCGACGACGACGGCAACCAGAAGCCCCACAGACCACCAATCCATGTGGCCAGCTTAAGCCCTGGGGCTGGTGGCTGGAGTGGAGTGCCCGTCGAGACAGGAAGGGCCGCTGGGCATCTCCTAGTGGAGCGGCCGATATCTATTCGCGTCTGTCGGTCTCGGTTGAGTTTCAACAAGCCGCGGTGAGTAGTGGTGGCTCCAAACTCCGCGTAGCTTCAACGTATGGGGAAAGTTTTCCCGCAGGCTCAGGCGGGGCTGCTGGTGATTCTGCTTGCGACGGGGTGCAGCATCCTTCCCGGCGGTGGCGCCGAAACGTGCGTCGACTGGGTCTGGTTTAAAACCCCTCAGGAACAGTACGACCAGTCTGGCCTCGTGCTCATCGGCAAGTCTGCGGCTGAGGTCGGTGAAACCAGCATCTACGGATACAGGGCCACGACCCACCTGGTCGACGTCGAACGTGTGCTCAAAGGTGAGCCGGCAGATGGCCCGCTCCGCATCTCCTCCACTCCCGAGACATGTACTGGCGGCGACTCATACCCGCACGGTGATCCACTTGGGACTGACGAGCGATCCATCATTTTTGCGAACCAGCAGGACGGCGCGTGGTTCACTTTGACTCCTGCGCAAGGTGTTTTGCCCTTCAAGCAGGGGAAAGAGCTTCCCTTCAGGCCTTCTTCAGCTCCTGGGCGAACATCACGATGATGCCGCTGGGACCGCGGACGTAAGTCAGCTTGTAGATATCCTCGTAGGTCGCCACGCCGCGCAGCGGATGGCAGCCGTGTTTAGCAGCGATTTCCAAGGCTTTGTCGATGTCATCGACGGAGAACGCGACGCGGTGCATGCCAATCTCATTGGGCCGGGTGGGCTCAGTCTCGATCGCGTCGGGATGAATGTACTCGAACAGTTCGAGCTGACCGTGGCCGTCCGGGGTTCTGAGCATGGCAATCTTCGCGTGGTTGCCATCGAGGCCGACGGCGGTGTCGGTCCAGTCGCCACGCACCGTGTCGCGGCCCACAACGGTAAGACCGAGATCGGTGAAGAAGGAGATCGTGGCTTCGAGGTCGCGGACGGCGATGCCGACGTTCTCAAGTCTGATGGTCATGGGGTGCACGCTACCGAGCCGTGGGCCGTAGGTCCAGAGGCCCCAGAGCGGCCAAGGTCGGCCACGAAGGGCATACGCGGGAACGCGAGGCATTGATTCTTGTTGTTGGTCCTCACGTGCGGGAACCTTGGTGAGTCACGCATCAAAATCACTCTCTACGGGGAGACCAACCATGTCATCCGCCCGCACCAGCGCTGCGATCCATGTCTCAGCGGAAGTGACGGCAGCTGTTGCTGAAGGACGCGCCGTCGTCGCTTTGGAATCGACCATTTTCACTCACGGCCTGCCACGGCCCCGGAATCTCGAGGTTGCGCTGGGAGCCGAGGAATGCCTCCGCGGTCAGGGTGTGCTTCCTGCAACGATCGGCGTCTTCGCCGGCGTTCCCACGGTGGGGCTCAGCGTTGAACAGATCACCGCCCTCGCCAATGGCGGGGCCGTCAAGAAAGTCAGCCTCCGCGATCTTCCCGTGGCTGCTGCCCTTCACCTCCATGGCGGCACCACCGTTGCCGCGACGGCTTTCCTGGCACACCACGCCGGCGTCAAAGTGTTCTCAACCGGCGGCCTGGGCGGAGTGCACCACGGTGCGGCAACATCCTTCGATGAATCTGCCGATATGACCACCCTGGCTACTACACCCATCATCGTCGTCAGCGCCGGTGTGAAGTCCATCCTGGACGTCGCCGCGACGCTTGAAAGGTTCGAAACACTGAACATCCCGGTCGTCGGCTATAAGACGAATAAGTACCCCGGATTTTACGTTTCCGACTCCGGGTTTGAGGTCGAATACTCGGTCAACAGTCCCGATGAAGTTGCAGCAATCTGCAGGGCACGCGATGACCTGCACATCGCATCGGCCATCCTTCTGGCAAACCCGGTGGCAGAGGACAAGCAGTTCCCTCCGGCCGAGCTCGATGACATCCTCGCCCGGGCATGGGCGGAGGCAGAGAAGAACGGGATCAGCGGCAAGGCCACCACACCGTTCCTTCTGGACTTCATTCAGAAAGCCACGAACGGCCGCAGCCTCAATGTAAATGTCGATGTGTACCGCGGCAACGTGTCCCTGGGCGGCGAAGTAGCGACCGCCCTGACGCGCTAACCCGGCATCCGCGTGCCGTCTGTTCTTTCCCCAAGAAATCTTCGTCCTGAAACGGACACCTGGTCATGGCAGAAACGGAACATGCGACTGGTCCGACTGGAGCCAGTTCCTTTCATTCAGTGCTTGTTTATCCAGTGGGCTGGTCCCATGATCAACATGTGGACAAAGGGGAGCGAAGTAGCTTGCCGGGGAGCACATGACTAGGGGCGTAGCAAACATGGGCTGTCAGTTTCTTCGTTCAGGACTCGTTCTTTCCGCTGTCGTTTTGACCGGGCTCAGCACCCCGTCGAGCACCGCACAGCCAGCAATTTTCGCTCAGTCGCAACCTCTGGCCGCTTCTCAAAGATCCACTGCTGTTGCCGCCCTGCCCGCCGTTCAGGACCCAATTCCGGACCCGGGTATCAGCCGCCCCACGAAGTCGCCCAGTGGACCGCCAGCAAAGTTGCCGGATTCAACAGTGGATGAAGGGAACCGGGCGAATGAGGAATCCAATGCCATCGCAGCGATCGTCTCAGAGATGCCAGGATTCGGCGGAATCTGGGTGGATAAAGCAGGCATAACCCACGTTGCCGTGCAGCACGGGAAAACGCGGGACTTCGCGAAAGCCCTCGAAGAGCACCCAACGGGACAACATGTCCTCGATGAAGTCGAATTCTCCTACAACGACCTTGCTTCACGCGTCAACTCAATCTCAAAACATATGGGCGTGCTCAAGGCGCTTGGGTTGAATTTGCTGGAATGGGGTCCGGACGAGAAGAAGAACACGGTGTGGATCTCCCTGCGCGACTACAGCGAGGAGAAGGCCGCCCGGGCACGTAAAATTCTCGGCGAAGACATCCTTGTCAGCGCTGCAACGGTTGCCGCTGATAAAAACGATCTGTTCTCCAGAGCGGGGGACTACCCCCGTTTGTCGGATGGCATGTACCGCGGCCGTGACCGCGCATCTCTGAGCTTGAGCATGATGGTCCTGAAATCCGACTCTTCCCGGGGAAGGCTCGGTACCGAATCGGCCGCCAACCAAAAAAGCAAGACCGGCCAGCTTCCTCTACAACTCGGCAGTGGAAGCCCGCTCTGATTCGACGTCGGGCATTCAGCGCCTGATCTCGTACCTGGTGAGGATTACTCCGTCGGGAAACGTCCGAATCTCAACCAGGCTCAGGTTCACCCAGTTGTCCACGGCTGTGAAGAACGGGGTACCGCCGCCCACCAGGACCGGATGGGTGACCAGGACATACTCGTCGATCAGCCCGGCCCGCATGACCGCCGCGGCCAGTGTGGCACCGCCAATGTCTATTGGGCCGCCGTCGTCGGCCTTGAGCCGGGAGATCTCGGTGACCGCGTCGCCGGTGACCAGTCGGGTATTCCAGTTGACCGTCCTGATCGTCGAGGAGAACACTATCTTTGGCATGTCCCGCCAGCGGCGCGCGAACTCGATCTGCGCCGGTGTGGCGCCCGGCTGCTGGTCGGCGGTTGGCCGGTGGGAGCTCATCGTCTCCCACAGTTTGCGCCCGTACAGCGCCAGGCCCGTCGCCCCCACCCGGTTAGATCACCATTGGAACAGCTCGTCGCTCGGTACGCTCCAGCCGATCTCGTCGCCGGGCGCGGCTATGTAACCGTCCAGGCTCAGGTTCATGCCATAGGTCAGTTTGCGCATGGCGTCAGTCTCCCGTGAGTCGTTATTTGTTGTACAGACCGGCACGAAGCTGCCGCCACACTTCACTGTCAGAAGCGTCAGCGAATACTTGCTCACCACTTGGCGTCAGGGAAGCCAGGATGAACTGGACGAGCCACGAACGGATTGTGTTGTTGCCACCGTTAGGCAGGGAACCTCGATACCCGCTCATCCCGACTTCCTGACCGCCGAGCCCTCAGCCATGAGACTTATGTCGAAGCTTGGCGCTCCTCCGACATAAGTTAGACACCTCAAGCGCAAGTAATGGGACATTTCGAAAGAAAAAGTGGTCTATAACGATAGAAATCGACGCCTTTACTGTGTTTACTGAAGGGGAGTTGCCGATCAACAACCTTCCCGCCCAGGAGGGAGAGCTTGCGGAACGGATTACTCAAGAAGCCCAGTGCCGTCGTCGAGCTGTCCGTGCGAAGGCACTGAATACAAGAGGAGCGCAATGAAGCGATACATCAGCAAGGCAACTCTCGGCGTCGTTGGAACGGCCCTCGTCGTTCCTGCCCTCGCAATAACAACGGCCCATGCCGCGCCCGTTCAGGCCAACGTCGAGGTGGCACAGAACTACGACGTGCTCGTGGTAGGGAAGACGACCGGTTTCCGGCACAGCAGCATTGACGAGGCAACCACGGCGATTATTGCCCTCGGCGAGGCAAACGGCTTCAGTGTCGACGTCTGGGACCCCCCGACTTCGGAGAGGAACCAGGGGCAACCCGAGCGTTCCCTGGCAAGCACACCATTTACCAGTGCCTCAGATCTCGCCAAGTACGAGACCATCGTTTTCGTCTCCACCGTCGACGGCACCAACAATCTTGACCCGGCAAAACCGACACTGCTCGATCAAAGCGAGCTGGCGGCTTTCCAGGGCTACATCCGCAACGGTGGCGGCTTTGCCGGAGTCCATGCGGCAACAGACTCGATGCACACCATTCCTTGGTACAGCCAGCTGACGGGTGGCGGTGCCCGCTTTGTCAGCCATCCTGAACAGCAAAATGCCGTTCAAGTGGTTGAAGACAGCACTCATCCTTCAACAGAACACCTGTCGGGCACCTGGACACGTTTTGACGAGTGGTACAACTTCAACCAGAGCCCCCGGGACAGCGTCCGGGTCCTGACAAGCCTTGACGAAAGCACCTATGACGCCCGAGGCAACGCCATGGGCGCGGACCATCCGCTGTCTTGGTGCCAAAACTTTGAATCCGCCCGGTCCTGGTACACCGGCGGAGGACATACGGAAGCCTCTTATGCGGATCCGGTGTTTCTGAGGCACCTGCTGGGCGGGATCGCGTGGTCGGCCGGTGCAGTAAGCGGTGGGGGTGACTGTGTCACCTGGACCGAGGTTGAGGAAACCACAGCGGACCTTCTGGCTGAAGCAGCGATATCATCGCAGGCCGCTACGCTGCTGGCAAAGCAGCTGGACAAGGCACAGGAGTTCGCGGACGCCGGTCTGCATGATGATGCTGCGGACAAGCTGAACGCAGCTGCTGCCTTGATCCGGGCGCACGTTGACGGTGATTCCGACGCTTATGACCTGCTGCTCGGAAAGGTACGCGACCTGCAGGACTGGCAGAGCGGACTGCAGTAACCGTGTCATCTGGTGCACTGGCTGCCGCAGTGCAGCCGGTGCACCACCGCTGGCAACGCCCCACCGAAAAGCAAACCCTCCGTGCCCCGTAAAGGTAATCGATCCTCGTGAAACGTTCTCCACGTCTTTTCCGCAAAGTACGAGTCTTGACCATAACGGCGGCCGCCGGCGTCCTCCTTGCCGGAGCAGGTGCACTCAGCGCTGGACAAGCCGGGACCGGCAGCAAAGCTCCCGAGGCCGGATCAATAGAAGCGGTGGCGGAAAGACTGGCCGCCGGCCAAGCCCGCGAAAAAGCCGAACTCAACGCCCACCTGGCAACAGCTGCCGAAGACGCACACGGGCATTTGGCTCAGGTCCTGCAGGAACTCGCCTCGGTCTTACCAGTGGAGGCAACCGTCAGTTCCCGTCCGGTCAGCGCCATCGATGTGGACGGGTGGAACCACCGTTTGGCACTTGCGACGTCTGCATTGGAAGCCGTGGAAGAGGGCACAAGTGAACAGACGCTTGCCCGCGAGGCACTCATTGGCGCTGCCGAGCTGCTCGAGTCTGCAGCTGCCGGCTACGATCAACTTCTGTCTGCGCCTGCTGATGGCCGCGAAGTCATCACAGCAACGGTAGCGCAGCGGCGCGACGCCGCCGTACGCCTGTGGCAGGCCGGGGCAGCACAACTGGACACACTAACTGTTGGATCAGGTGGGGGCCATGTGCATGTATTTTTGGCTCCGAACGGTGATCCCGAGGCTGTGCCGCAGGAGTTCCAGGAGCCGGAAAGCCAAGAATGACGTGAGACCGCTTGTAGACGCTGGTGGGCTGCCTGCCCTTAGCGCTGGTAAGGGTTCTGGCGCTTAACGCGGGATTACCCTTTGGGCCACGTGGGAAACGGCGGCCCAAGACCTAACCTCGGTCGGCACAAGCCGCCTGCTCAACTGTCCACGATCTGCGGGCAAACCCACTGCCTAGGGGAGGAGTTTAGGGCGAACGGGTGTGGCCGCCTCGTTTCCCACCACCGTTGTCCAGAGGCGGGCGGTCCAGGATGTCACGACGCCGCCGGTGACATAGGGGTCGACGACTGCAAAGGCTTTGGCAGCCTCGAGTGCGTTCTCGCCGGTGAAGATCAGGAGTCCGGTGAAGGGTCCGTCGCCAACGGCTCCACCCAGCAGAAGCTCGCCTCGTTCGACTGCTTCCCAGGCCGCCTTGAGATGGACAGCGCGGTACTTCTCGCGGGTGTCAAGGTAATTGTCCGCGTACGTGTACTCGAGCACTGCGTGCATGAGCGTCTCCATTTCATTCAGGGTTTCGTTCGATGTCAGAAGTAGCCTAACCAGCAGACTTACCCACAAACCGGAGCCACACCTGGTAGCCCCCTAGGGGATGAAGCTTGGTGACACGGGACCACAGGCCGTTACTTGCCCGGGCTGACCTTGTTCAGCTCAGTAGCGAGAAGCTTTCCGGCGGCACAATGTCTAACAACAGTCGATTCACTTTCCGGCCATGTTTCAATTCCGTCTCCCGATTTTCGGGGAACGACATGCATATGCCAATGATCAACTGATTGGTCGCTGCCTGGACCGCAGGCGCTGAGGAGATTGACGCCCGTTGCTGGCAGAGCGCGAAGAATCCCTTGCGCCACCTGCTGACAAAGCACTGCAACCGCATTCAGTGAGGTTGAGTCAGCGTCGTGGACACCCACGCAATGACGTCTGGGGATAACAACCACGTGGCCGGAGGCGAGTGCTGCGGAATCGAGAACCGTGAACGCCAGCGCTTCGCCGGTGTCGGCGACGACTTGGGCCGTTGCGCTACCACGGGCTATCTCATAGCAGATGGAATCACGCGCTGCGGAGGCATGGGACTGACGTTACACGGCCGGAGAAGCTCTGACCTGCGGTTCGACTCCGTTTCAAGGAACCTCAACTGGCCAGTTTCCTTCGTCTACTCCACAGGGGAGGCGGGAAATCGGATCGCTGGGCCGCAGCAGCTCTATCGGAGGACGAGGAGACAGGGGTCCTCAGCGGCCATCAGGCAACTTTTATCTAAGTTCTTCTGCCTCGGAAGCGAGCCTCTGACGGTGGTCTCGGGTGAATCTTCTAACCTGCATGTCAAGGACAGTCCGGCTGCCCAACTCTCCCAAACCCAACAGCTGACCAACCCGACGTCTTGCTTCGTCCTCGTCCTCTGAATCCCCAAGCATCTGAAAGACATCGTCACGCCGATCCATCGCCCGTACCAGGGCATCGACGATCATCAAGTGGACCCTTATCCGCCGCTCATCCTTATGCATGCGGCGATTCTTGCATGGCGGAAGTCACTGGGGCATTGCGTCCGTTGGGATCCCCTCAAGTGCAAGCTCTAGGGGATCCCCTTTTACTCGATGTTGAAAGGCAATAGGCCTATCCAGCCCAAGTCGAGGGGTGGCAAGCGTGACCGGACGTTAACTTGGTCTTTTACTGGAATGATGAACGAGTGGCAGCACCCCAGAAACTTCGGAGTCGCACATGGCGTTGTGGGCCGGCATGGCTCTTTCTCGCGTGGGCGCTGCACGACCTCGAGGAAGCCGCAACCTTTCCTGCCAGTTGCAACTACCTGGCCGACCGCACCGGGATTCAAGCGCTGCGGATGGACTCGCGTCAGTCCTGGACAGCGGTCGGCTTGATGGGTGTGCTCGTCGGATTCGCTTGCATCCGCGGCGCGCAGACGGCAGGCAGTTCGCGCTTGTACCGGGCAGTGGTCGCAGGACTAGGCGCCCACGTCGGGATGCACGTCTGCGCTACTGTGCTTGCGCGACGCTACACGGCAGGCGTCGTGACCGCGGTGCCCATAATGCTGCCCGCCGTGATCGCGGCAGGCAGGGAACTTACCCGCGGCGGGATGCCGCTACGCGCGAGGGATAGAGCCCTGGGCGCGGTCGTTCTGGTGCCTGCGGCATTCGTATGCCACCTCATCGTTCGTGTGGCGATGAGGCGCAGCGTGCCCCGATCGCTCCACTAGACCGAGAGTGCAGCACAGGCCGCGTCCGGTGAACGATGCTCATGGGGTCATCCTAAACACACCATTTCGCGTTGGTCGGATTACCGGGAGCCGAACCCCGTACGGCACAAGCCGCCAGGTCTAGTCCATTTACCGAGTGCTTTCCCTCAAAGCCCGGCTGTAGTCAGCTGCGTTGTTCCTAGTGGCCGCAGACACCACGAGGTGCTGGTGGCTGAGGCGATGGGCATAATAGCCGCGGTATGGCAGGACGATAATGGTATCGACCCCGCTCTTCCATGCAGGAATAAGTGCTTGAAGACTCCTGCGTTCGGCATCTTGCGGAAACTTGGGCATCAGGCGTTGCTCCCAAGCCTGATACGCGTCTCGGTCAAGGCCCTCCCATTCGTACTGCTGCGTCCAGAAAGGTGGGATGAGCGGGTTCAAACCTTGACTTGGATCCTGGGAATCGCGCATCTCCACAGGCGTGGGATGGTGGTCCCTGTCTTCGGTCTCGTACCAAGTCCATGCTTGATTCCAAGCAGTTTTCCAGCGCCTATCCCACGTGGAGGCATCTGCGGAGTCAGGCATTTGCGAACGTCCGCAATCAGGTGCCGGCTCCAATGGGTGGATGTCCATGTCACCTGCTAGGGACCATGCCTCCCGGACAAAGAGCAAGAGTGTCAGGTGGTGCGGAAGGTCATTCACTCGGATCACCATGTCGTGCGGCCACGGATTTCCCGGTATCAGCTTGCTCCATTGCATGTCGCTCTACCCCCGATTCAATAGACAGCCCGAGCTGCGCCCGTGCTTAACATTGCACCCGCTTCATTTGTCTGCAAGCGCGTCCGGCTCCGCTGGGACAACCCTTCACGGCACAAGCCGCTAGGTATAGTCCATCTTTCCCCTCAGGAAGTATCAATGGGTCCCCGGCCGGCTCCTAATTCTGCCATTCGGGTTTAGACCTGAGCAGAGCAAGAGCCTGCGTGAGCTGCTGTACTTTGCGGTCGGAGACCGGGACGCCCCAGTCACGCTCAATGAAGGCTGCCGCCCGTGCTGCGACCTCCGATGGCGACTGTCCTTTAGCAAGCCAAGACATCGCCAAGTCCGCTTGGGTGTCATATTCGTATTCAGGGAACACGACACCGCCGAATCCCAGGTCGACCAAGTCCGTATCAAGGAAGATGCGCCGGACGGCCCGGCGTCGCTCCTTATCCCGCAGATTCATTTCGGAAGTCTACTGCTGGTGGGGGAGGGCTGGCCTCAGTATTGTGCGCCTATGATCGATGAAAAATGGGACGAGCTGCTCAACGATCTTCGATCTTCCCTGCAGGACGTGGCGACCATTGTCAGCGCTGACGAACCCGGCGGGCGCGCATACGGGTTCGCGCAGGTTATTTTCCATCCCCACGGTGGCGATGGGACACCCATAAGTTTGGCCTGCCTCGGCACCCTTGAATTGCTGCTCTTCTATGGTGATGGACGCGCCAGGTGGGAACTGGATTGGTCTCCCGAGGACGTAAAGTTCGTCAAGGATGTCGTGCGGGCAGCATGTACCGGGAATTCCAGAGAGATTAGTGCCCCTGGCCGCACTCACGTTGAAGTTTTCTTGCCCGATGGCTCCACCGTAAAGACATCCACCTACGAGTTTCCGGTGGGGCTGATTCCGATGCCGGGTTGGAAGAAACGGGGACGGAAGACCGGATCGTTCCTTCCAATCTGTCTGGAGCGGAACCCTTCGCGGCACGGTTCGGTAGGTCTACTCCATTTTCCTTTCGGTCAGGCCTGGCTGGCCGATGCTCGCCGTTGCCGGAGCCACCCGAGGATAAGGAGAAGGATGCCAATTGGCACGAGTCCCACGGCGATAAGAAAGACCAACTTCTCCGGCATTGTGAGGACCACTAATTGACGGAAAACATCGGCGCCTATGGCTTGGTCGACGTCTAAGCCCATGTCCTCGAGATGCGTATAGCGGGCGAAAGAGCTCACCCTGATGGTTGCGGCCGTAGCTAGTCCGACTGCAACCAGTACAAGACCTAGCATCCAGATGATCTGGTTCTCGTTGAACATGCTCGTCCCCCAACTATTCCTCTCCGAAAAAGCTTTTGTTCCCCAGAAGTCAGCATGCCCGGTTTTCTAGACCTGGCCAAGCCGCCGACGCGGTGACAGTCTCGTGTTCGCTACCGATCCTGCTGTTCAATCTCTGAGGTGCGACGGCCGTTTTCAGCTGAGGCCGTTGAAGCGAGTCCCTAAGGGTCGGACGTACCTGCGCAGGAACCCTCGATGGCACAGTTCCATAGGTCTAGTCCACAGACCCCTCGACAAGGCGCCTATTGGGGCACGAGACAGGACCTCTCCAGGGGTCATGTAGCTTAACAGCGATGGCTACGGCCGCATGGCAGAATCACCGTGTGGAAACCCCTGAACCCGTAATCGTGGACTGGCCCTCACTCCTGTTCGCGCTTATCGTCGATTCGCTTGTGGTTTGGGGACCGGCTCTTCTGTTGTTCTTTCTCGTACCAACCCATCAGGGCTCTGTTGCCGTTGCCGCGGTGCTTTTGGCGCTGATGACTAATTGGCTCCTATATGCCCGCGGAAACACGTTGGGCACCTATCTTGGCGGCTTCCGACTACGGACTCGACGCCGGCAAGCACCGGGGCTGACCTACGGACTGGTTCTCACGCTGCTGAGCTTCGCCCCCGTCCTCGCTCTTGGATTTCTGCTAGGTGTCAGCTTCACTCCGGGTAACAACGCTTCCGGTTTCTTGGGCAGGCCTGACAGCCATCCCATCATCGGAGTGCGAACGCATTCACGGCGACTCCTGCAGGCCGCCGATAATTACTGGGAACGCTGGGCTGACTAGGATCATCAAGGCAACCCTTCACGGCACAGCCCGCTAGGTCTAGTCCATTTTCCTACAGCACCCTATACGGGTTCCGCGGTCGGACTTTCACGGAGGCTGCTCTCTGTCCGATAGCATCCGAATATCGATCTAATCTAGACAGGAAAAGCATGTTCGCGGAGGTAAAGCATTTTCAGTGGACGGACATCGAGGACGATACGACCGATCCTGACTTCCCGACTCTCTTGGAGATGTATGTGACGTCGCCAGGGCACTCTGCAGTGCTGAGGTACGAGGTAGCGGTGACGACGATAGAGGAACTAACGCGGCGCCTGAACTCGCACCCCTGCATTGCCGGGCATGGACAAGTTGTCGTTGCGAGGTTTGACCGACAGAGTGTCGAGTCGTTTCTGCGGTCCGCAGTTGCTCAAGTATCCGCCGATTCATGGGAGGAACTTGAGCATTCGCTAGGACGATTCGGGCGGTCAGAGTTCAACATGACGGGCGCATATTGGTCACCTGATCCCTGGGGAGCGCCCCCAGCATAAGGCGTCACGCCAAGGCACAGGCCGCCCGATTTCGTAACCCGCCACGGCACAGTTAGCTAGGTCTAGTCCATTGCCCTTCGGAAGCCGTCTTCGGACATTGCTGGAATTGGCAGAGTCAGCTCCTATTGAGCCCGGACCATTCCCAAAAAAATCGACGCGGCTTGTAGCGTCGGCACATGAGCCAGGCTAACGGTGCCAGAAGGTTGCAACCCAAAATGACCCGCGGCGGTTTCCGCGTGCAGTTTGTCCTGTGGTCGATCTGGACCGCGCTGCAACTGGTGATGTTAGTTGGGAATCTGGTCGCGGGAACTGTCTGGGATCTCGTGGATTATCTATCGCTGGCAGCGCTCATTCTAGGCGTGGTGTTCCTGGGGTTCCTTTTGTACGTTCGTCATCATGATGGCCATTTCTGGGATCAGGAAGAGGCCAAGAGAGCTGATTGGGACCGGCGGGGGCGGGCACTATGACGCCGGCGAAATCCAGCGCATCCGATACGTAGACTACTGACTTAAGGAACCCCTTACGGGGACGGGTTTTCAACGCGAGACCCCCTCGTTTCCGCGTGTAGTCTTTCCTCACATGGGAAGTCATTCAGGAGCCCCGGCTGAGGGAGAACAAAGAGTACCCGTCGAGCAAGTACTCAACGGGCTCGAAGTGCATGCGCTCGAGCCAGGCGAGACTGTGCTGGAGGCCTTCATCCTCCTCAAAGTCCTGGACCGAGACGGCGACGTGGCGTGGTCATACCGAACCACTAATCGACTCAGTCGTGAGGAATTGCTTGGGGCGCTAACCGTGCAGGTGGACGTGCTGCGCAAGTCGCTGCGCGATGAATGGGACGACGACTAAGGTCAACTGACGGCTCGACTGCAAGAGTGGTCCGGTAGCTGCCCTAAGCCGAACGCTGAATGGTGCATATTCCGCACTGTGCCGAGACCAGCAAGTAGTTGGAGACGTCTCTGCCGGTAGTGTTTGGATATGAGGTTAGGGGAAGCACAATGGCGGTAAGAGCAGTTGTCGCGAAAACCTTTGCAACGACGGCCAGCATCCTGTTCGCCGGCCTTGTAGGTGCTTGGTTTGCGATAAAGATCAAACAGTCTGCGGATCTTGCGGTTCCCGCTTGGTCTCAGGCGTTCAGAGTGACGACTGCAACGGTGCTCCTTGCTCCGTTCCTGGCTTTGATATTCCTGTGTGCAAAACCGCGGCTCGTATTCAAACAAGACCCTTGGTGGGGAAGCCTCTTCTTTGCTGGCTTGGCTTTCGTTTGGCTCCTTTGCGCCCTGTTCCTGTCTGTCTTCGTCGGCTTTGGCGGATTCTAGACCGCAGCCGAACCGCTAACGGTGCAGCTTCGAAGGTCCAGCCCAATGAACCTTGGAGGATCAGTCCACTTGAAGAATGTCCGGCTTGGACCAGCCCTCGCCCGAAGGTACTCCGACGAGCTTGCGGACGGCTTCGTTCTTTCGGTTGCTCCCTAGCCCTGGCAGGACCTGTTGCAGCGCTGGGTGTTTGGCCAAAATTCCTACGGCTTCTGGATGCAGATGGGCCATATCGATAACCGCGATTTGTCGAAGGGCTGGGGCGGTCAGCAGTGGGGACAAGTCCGTGAGGCCCTTCATGTTTTCGAGCCATACCGTCTGGAGCTTTGTCAGGCGCGAGAAATCAGGAAGCTTGGTGACCTGCTTCAGGGACTGGAGGAAGAGGTAGCTGAGGCTTTTCAGCTCGGCGATGGGCGAGAGGTCGTGTAGGCCGCGGACCATCCATAGTTCCAGGTAGTCCAGTTGTCCGATGGTCGGAAGAAGCGTGAGGTCACGTGTGCCGCCGAGCTTGAGGTCGAGCGCCCGGAGTTGCGTGAGGGGCTGTAGGACTGACAGGTCCGGCAAGGTGATGGATCGCAGGGTGAGGCTCCGCAGACTCGTTAGGTCTGAGATGACGTCGATGTCTTTGGTCTGTCCTTCTAGGTAAAGCCGGCGGAGGCCTGTGAAGCGTCCCAGTGGTTTTAGCGACAGCTTCTTTTTCGTCTGGCCAAGCCCGAGCAGGGTCGCCGACGCGGGTAGGTAGTCGAGGCCCTCGATTGACTGGAGTGAGTGGTAGAGCGCATCTGCCGAGAATTTGTGGAGGCTTGGGAAAAACCGCAGGAAGTCCAGGTCGCGAATCGAGCCGTCATAGGATCCGTATGCTCGAAGGGTGACCGAGGGATACTGGCCGATCCAGTCGGACAGTGTCCTGTAGTCGCTCTCGGTGAGGGCTTGGCTGAACTGTACGGTGTGACATCTTGGGTCGAGGGGACGAAGCATGTCCCTCGTGAGCGGGGACTCGATGTTACGAATGAACGGGTAGTCCCTGCCTATGGCAAGCGTCTCAGCCACCATTCCCCCTTTTTCGGTAGCTTTATGTTCCCAAACTCTACGAGGCGACACACTCCTGCCGCATTTTCTCCCCACGCTCATCTTCCCGAAGAGTCGCCCCGTGTGTATCGTCCCATCAGCCAGTGATCGCCCCAGCCCTTCGGGCCTTCGGAGGAACCTCAACTGGGCCAGTTTCCTTGGTCTACTCCAAAAGGGAAGGCAGACAAGTCTGATCAGTGGGCAGCAGCACCTCCATCGGGTTGGACCGAGAAACCAGTAATCGACGGTAATGCGAAGTCCGCAGCGGCCCCCATGTCCGAATCGTTCGGCGTAGAGGACCCGCCCTCTATTCGGTAGATGCTGCTCGGGAAATCACTTTCATTGATGCAAGAATGGCAATGCCATAGACTCGCTCCAATTCGCGGTTCTACACGGGCTTAGGGAGGTCGAAAAGCGCTTTACAGGCGCCGATAAATACGACTCCAGGATGCCAGCGAAGAAAAGGATGTGGATGCATGGTTGAGCGAGGACCGTTTGGGTTGCCGGCTATGCCGGCCCGCCGAAAGCTTGTACTTATTATCGGTATATCGCTCCTTGGTGTTCTCACCCTCGTGCGGCTATTGGTCGAGGTAGCCACCGGAAGCAGTGGATGGCCTTACTCCCTCCTCGGCATTGCAGCCGTACTAGTCATGATTCTCATAGTTCGCAGGACGCCCACGAAGGGGACGAGCTAATGCACACGTTGGGTATCGTGATCGTGGCCATTTTTGGCCCTGTCTTCGTGGGCTTTGGGCTGTATCTGCTCATCGACTATCTCAGGACTGGTGAACTTTTCCGCCAGAAGAAACTGGTTCCTATCGCCATGGGAGCGGGCGCTATTGCAGTTGTCGGCGTCTACCTTGTCTCCCTTGGCTAATAGGTCCATGCACGACGAACGAGGACGAAGATTTTCGCTTGCGTCTCGGGCGCATCTCTCGACGAACCCTCCACGGCACAGTTTGCTAGGTCTATTCCATGTTCCCTCTCGGAAACACTTTTACGGGCGGGTTTCGATTCAACTGACGGGCCGCCTTTCGAGCATCTAGTCTTCGGGAAAGGGCCGGATGATCTCGGGCGGAAATGCGTCGAGCAGTTGCTTCCGGAGCTTCTTGCCGGCCTTCCATTCGTCCATGTTGAGGTCGCTGCTTCTGCCTCGTTGATCCATTAGTGAAATGCAGCCGCAGCTGCGGTCACCGACGACGGCCACGTCGGCCAGGGAGATTGTCTTCGTTTTGCCGGAGTTCTGACTCATCAGATGTGTTGGGGTCAGCACGAGTGTGGTGGGGGAAGACTTATGGCGCCACGTATTTTCAGGCTGGCCCTCTACTGGCGACTGACGATTTTTTGGTTCCTTGGTCCGCTGCCAGATCTCATAACGATCCATCGCAAGCCCCAGGCTTCCGGCGTCTGCTTTGGAGAGCTTCACCGAATCATCAAAAGCGACGATCAGCGTGCCAATGCTGGTTCTCAGGATTTTTGTGAGTTCCGCGGAGCCGATAGCTGTCGCCCGGTCGAGGAGTTCCTGCCGGTCCCGACTGCTTCGTCCGAGCAGGGCGTCAATCGCCAATTGATCCAGGTGGTCCTGGGGAACGTACTCGTCCCATCCCAACTCGGCCGTCAGGGCGTGCCGCGCCGACTGGACGGCGTTCTCACTGAACCCGGCATCGACAAGGCCGCGGAGAGTGTTGATGCCTTCCTTGAGAGCCGGGATGGTCTTCTGCCGGACCGGATCAAGAATGAGATCGAGTTGGCTCTGGTCGTTATCGATCGCGGTTGTGAAGTTCTCTACGGAATAGATGATTCCGGCGGCGTGCCGGAGCCGGGTTAGCAGTTCGTACCGCAGTGCTTCACAGAGAAGATCGGCGTCCTGGGACGACACCAGAAGAGACAGCGCAACGCCCTGCTTCCGGGACTTGATCAGGGTCGGAGTCGTGATGAGCGGTGGATCCTGATGATGACTTACGGGTCCACCCGCTGGCAGACGGATGCCCAGGGCGGAGGGCACGGGGCCGGTGAAGGTGAGGGCGGCGTTGCCGGCGGTGAGCCACCGGCAAGCCCATTCGATAAGTTCAGCTTTGGTCAGACCGGTCGTGGCCGGCGCCCCGAATTGGGCAGCGCCCACGCCGCTCGTTCCGTACCGGTAGGTCAATAAGCCGCTGGAGACATTGCTGAACTTGTGCGGGTCCTCGGCCTCGAGGACGGACTTTTCAAGGGCGATAACTTCATCAGGTAACTCTTGGAAGGTTGATACGGCGTCCGCGATCGCATTCAGGAAGCCGGCAACATCATCCGGTTTGCCCACGGCGTATAACTGGAGTGAGTCCGTGGTCACGGTACCGCCGTGCAGGACCGTTACGGGTTGTACAAGGCGCAAAAGCACGTGCTCTACCAGGTGCGTTATCCCGGCAAGCATGGGCGGTTCATCACGCATTCCGACGCCGAATATCAAGGTGCCAGTGCAAAGGCCATCGCGGTCCAACCAAAATGAGGTAATCCCCTTGTGGAAGGTCGTGTGCACCATCTGCATCATGGGTCACAGTCTCGCAGATCGAACAACTCAGCAGTGTCTCAGACGCGACCCCGGGTAGGGAGCGGCAGCACCCGCGTAGGGAACGGCCATGTGAGCAACGTGGAGAACCTCTTTAGTCCCGGGGACCAACGACAGACACATCGCCGCTCTTCAACCCATGCCTAAGGCAATCGGCAATCCGGTCAGCGTCTTCTTTTTTAGCCTCCGCTCGAAGTTTGATGCTCAAGTGCGTGGACGGCAGATCTGCACTTTGAATTGACTCTTCAATGACCGTGTCTTCCAAGCATGGGTCAATTACCCCGCTCCGCGGACCGGATACACCCACGATCCATCGGTCCGATGCACCAGATGTGAGGTCGGCGTTATCAGGGGTCATGGCACAGCTCCCTAAGACAACGAGAAGAACAGCAATACCAATGGGCCACCGGCACTTCGTCCCCCTGCCCCACCTCGAGCTCGCAGCATGGCCTGAGCATACTCGCTGATTCCGAGGGAGCCACGGGAGCCACATTGCCTAACCTCAACTGGGCCAGTTTCCTTGGTCTACTCCAAAAGGGGAAAGCGGAACTCCGATGAGCCCCAGCGACTCTTTTAAAGGACGATGAATTGGTGATCGACGGAGAACAGGAGGTCCCTCAGCGGCCATCAGGCAACTTTGATCTAAGTTCTTCTGCCTCGGAATCGAGCCTCTGACGGTAGTCTCGGGTGAATCTTCTAACCTGCATGTCAAGGACAGCCCGGCTGCCCAGCTCTCCCACACCCAACAGCTGACCCACCCGACGTCTTGCTTCGCCCTCGTCCTCTGAATCCTCGATCATCTGAAGGACCTCCTCACGGCGATCCAGCGCCCGCACCTGGGCATCGACCATCATCAAGTGGTCCCTTATCCGCCGCTCATCCTCATCCACTCGTCGATTCTTGCCCTGAGCGGGAGGTCGCTGTCCGCTGAAGTTATTTGAGCGCTCCCTGAGTACGACTTTCCAGAGAACCAGCAACATAAGAACCGTAGCGAGAAGGGCAGTTCCGAGGAGAACCAATATCCACGGCTCGGATGCGGGGAACAGAACGGAAAAGGAAACCGCCGTCAGGGAAAGGGCCATGAGCAAAATGACGACGCGGATCTCGCTCTTACTCATTCCGAAGTCTAACCATGCCATTGCTGCAGTTGTATACGCGTGGGTCAGGTTCGGGATGCAGATTGCCATGTTGAGTAACGCTCAAGGGCGCAGTCGGCTCCGCTGGGGAGCGATCGTGCGGTAGCCGGCGAGCAGTAGTAGCACGATGCCTGCTGCGCCCAAGAGGCATGCAGCAATCATGCTGACTTGTTATCCCCGGAGTTTGTGGTGTTATCCGGCGGCTGAGGACTTCCGAATTTCTTCTTGCTTAGAAGTTCTCGCCGATATTCTTCAACCTTTGTGGCGCGATCTCCGCCCCAGCCAGCACCAAAGAAGGCTCCAAGGCCCACTGCCATCATCAACAGAGCGCCGCCGGCGGCTTCGGGGCCAGCCACCCAACCGACCATCCCAGAAATGGCCAGCACAGCCAGGATGACGAGCAGTACTTTCCGGGCTTTTCTCATTTCTCTACCCCGATCAACCCCTAAAACTCTCTCATTGTTCTCCTGCCTGAATCGCTTGGGAATCCAGGCAGTCGTCCCCGGTCCTTCGTGGCCTCCAGGAACGGCAACAGAAACAGTTCTGTTGGACTAGTCCAATCGGTGCGAAAGTGTCCGGCATGCAAGGATATTGGCATGACGCTGACTTCTGCCGAGTACCTGGCCAAGGCCATAGGCGCCGCAATGGGCGGGGGTGGCGCGCACCAATACGAAGCGACGTCAACGCTCCAATACGGTAGCGAAGTCGAGCGGTGGGCCATTGTGATCATTCCTGGAACGCTCTACTGGTCTTCCAAGAGCCTGAGTACAGGAAGAATTCAATCTTTTGATCCCCAAACTTTGTCCTTGCACGACGGCCAGGAATCAATATCGCTAAGTCTGGACAGGATTCCTCGCACTTTTCCCGACGCCGTGAAGTTGGGCTTCCCGCTCTCGCTTCCAATCTGGGGCCGAGACCGTGATGAGTACCATCCGATCTCGGTAGAACATCAGGACAACGATGTTGTTCTCATCCTGCGCCACCAGAAAGACAGGGCCCTTTTCGGTTCATACACGTTCGACGGTGAAAGTCGACGGGCAAAACGACTCGTCACGCCCACACAAGTATTGCAACAAGAAGTGAAGCTCCCCGACACCACGAATAGTGCCGGCGTGAGCTTCGGTTTCGTCAGTGGAACGGCCAGGTGCACCGATAACGACCTGTAGGGAACGATTAGCGGAGCGAGGATCTGTCGGGAGGGGATTATTCTTCATGGGAACCTGATTGGTTTATCCCTTGTCCTCGCCTCCTTTGTCAGTCACGTCAGGAATCTGGCTGCTGTCGGATCTTCTTTTCGAGGTCAGTTCCTGGCGATACACTTCGACCTTTGTGGCGTAATCACCGCCCCATCCAACGGCGAAATAGGCACCCAAGCCTATTGAAAGCATGAGTAATGCGGTGCCGCCGGCTTCGGGTCCACCTATCCAGCCCGCGATCGCGGAAATAAGCAGGACCGCCAGGACAAGGAGAAGAACCTTTCCCGCTTTCCTCATGTCACAACTCCGAACTAGGTCATCCAGTCGTATAAAGCGTCCGTAGCGTCCCGTAAGCCGGTCACCCAACGGACGCAACCCCACCTGATCTGCAGGGTTACGTCTTGGCGGAAGCAACCGTCCCGCATCACCGGACCGGTGAAATGTCCGGTGACGGACTCCTATACGGCGCACTAGCAGGCATAGGCGGACACTCCTGTTCATGGGTGAAATAAAGGTTGGCTACGCAAGGGTTTCCACCGACGAGCAGGACGTCACCGTGCAACGGGATGCCTTGGCTGCCATGGGTGTCGAAGCTGATCGCATCTACGTCGATCACGGACTCACCGGCAGCAACACGAACCGTCCAGGCCTGCGGGAAGCGCTGGCCGCGTGCCGGAGCGGCGACACCTTCATGGTGACGAAACTCGACCGCCTGGCCCGCTCCGTCCGTGACGCGCACCAGATCGCTGACGACCTCGCGGCACGTGGAGTAAAGCTGAGTATCGGCGGCTCATTGCATGACCCCGCCGACCCGATAGGAAAGCTGCTCTTCAACGTCCTGGCCATGGTCGCGGAGTTCGAGGGCGATCTTATTCGGGCGCGCACGCGGGAAGGCATGAAGATCGCCAAGGCCAAGGGGCGCCTGCGCGGGAAACAGCCCAAACTCTCGGCAAAGCAGGAGGCCCTCCTGCTTCAGCTGCATGACGCCGGCGAACACACCATGTACGAGCTCGCCGAACTGTTCTCCATCGGCCGCTCGACCGTTTACCGAGCGCTCGAACGGGCACGCCAGAAGGCAAAAAAGAAGGCCGGCCCCTGAGACTCAAATGCCGGCGGCAGCACCAGCAGACCCCTAAAGAGTCACACCCCCTTGACACCTCAGTCCCGCTCTTCTGAGCGACGCCTGGCATGTGCGCCAAGCGGTCGACGGCGAGCTAATGCAGACAGCTCGAGCACGCTCTCACGTAGCACCGCCGCCGGCAGACCCGGACCCTTAGAACGCGTAGCGGATACGGCAGTAGGGGGCAATGCGCTCAATGAGCGAGGTCAGCTGCCGCACGTAGGCCGCCTTGGCCCCCGACCGGTAGCGGACGTTGGTGAAGCCGTTCGATGAGACCTTCGATTCCTGGAGGTCGGGACGCCACAGCACGTTCTCGGCCTGCGGATGCCAACCCAGGTTGACCTCGTGAAGCCGCTCGTTGTGGGTCAGGAAAATGACCTCCGCCGCGAGCTGGGCTTTGGCGGCGTCTGTGAGGGTGGCATCCAGTTCGCGCAACAGCTGCTCCCAATCGCTGAGCCAGTTGTCAGTGACAATCACGGGGGAGAAGTTCACGTGCACCTCATAGCCGGCCTCAACGAAGTCGTTGATTGCAGCCATGCGCTCCGAAACGGGCGACGTGCGAACGTCGACGGATTTGGCCAGCCCCGCAGGCATTAGGGAAAAGCGGATCCTGGTGTGACCGCCATGGTCCCAGCCGAGCATTGCCGGGTTCACATACTTGGTGGCAAAGGAGAGCTTGGCGGTGGGCAGGTCCCGGAAGAGGGTGACAAGATCTTCCACATTGTCACTGATCAGCGCGTCCACGGAACAGTCGCCGTTCTCCCCGATGTCGTAGACCCAGAGCTCGGGGTCACACTGGTTGGGCTCCAGTTTCAGGCCTTGGCGGGTTGCGTGCCGCTCCAGGGCGCGGGCAATTTGGCTGATGTTCGCGAACACCGTTACCGGATTGCTGTACCCCTTGTGCCGGGGCACGTAGCAGTAGGCGCACGCCATGGCGCAGCCGTTCGATGTCGAGGGCGCAATGAAGTCCGCGGACCGGCCGTTCGGCTTGACTGTCAGCGCCTTCTTGACACCCAGGACCAGCGCCTCCGTCTTGATCCGGGACCACCGAGGCACGTTCGTTTCATCTCCGTGCAACTCCGGGATGTTCCAGTGGTTATCGACAAGCACGACGTCGGCACCCGGCCAGCGTTCAACGATCTCCCTGCCTCTGGGAAGCTCGAGCGCCTCAGGCTGCGCATAGATGCGCCGGATCTGCAGCAGCCGCCTGAATTCCATGCTTCCATTCTCACAGGAGACCGGAACCTGCCGCTCAGCCCTCCGGTTCGCCCAGCCCGCGGGCGGCCAGCGCCTCGCCCGTGTGCCGTGCATAGGCAACGGTGGTGATGAACACCGGCAGGACCAGAGCGCGCGGGTTGCGTTCCAGGCCCCGGGCACGGGCCGAGTCCCGCACGTCCGAGAATGCCCCGGCGATGAACGGAATGCTCCGGAGCATGATGGCGATAGTTAGGGCGAAACGCTCGGGGTCAGCGCCGAAGCGCCGGAACGGGCGGGCGAGCGAGACCACGCCGTCCAGCAGGCGGTGCAGCGGCGTGGTGGCGGTCAGCAGGGACGCGGCCACCACGCACAGCAGGATGTTCAGCACGATCCGGGCGGCAACGGGACCGCCCAGCTGCCACCACTGGAACGCGCCAATGACCAGCAGGATGGGGAGCAGCGGCCGGACGGCACGGAAAAGGCGCACGGCCCCGGCCCCGCTGAGCAGGAACAGCACGCACAGGACTACGAGGGCTGCGGCAGCCAGCCGCCAGTCGACGATGAGGAAGGAGGCGAAACCGCAGGCCAGGACCAGCAGGAACTTCAGCCACAGCGGCATGCGGTGGATGAAGGATGTGCCGGGCACGTAGTTGGCGAGCAGGAAGCCGTGGCCCCTCACCGGAACTCCCCGCCTGACACGCTCCGGGCGGAAAGCGAGCGGTAAAATTCGACGGCGGCGGCAGCACCGCCGTCGTACGCTATCTTTCCGGACTCGACCACCAGAACCCGGTCCATGTCCAGCACCAGCTCCAGGTCATGGGTGGACATGACCACCTGCTGGCTGAGGCCCGAAATGGTGCGGCGTAGCAGCTCCCGGTTCCGGAGGTCCAGCAGCGTGGAAGGCTCGTCCAGGACCAGCACGTCAGGTTCAACCGCCAACACGGAGGCCAGGGCAAGGAGCTGCCTCTCACCGCCGGAGAGCTCATAGATGCTCTGGTCCGCCAGCGGAAGCAGCCCGAACCGGTCCAGGGCGGCGGTGGCCTGCTCGCGGCGTTCCTTCCCGTTCCGCACCGACCGGCGCAGTGACAGTTCAACGTCCTCCCGTCCGGTGGGCATGACCAGCTGGGAGAGGGGATCGGTGAAGACGAAGCCCACCTGCTGCCGCACGGCGCGCACGTTGCGGACGGTGTCGGCGCCGTTGACGGTCACGGTCCCTGCCGTGGGGGCCACGAGCCCGTTGAGCATGCGGAGAAGGGTCGACTTGCCGGAACCGTTGGCGCCGATCACGCCGATGCGCTCCTCGGTGAGTTCCAGCGAGATGTCCTGGAGCAGAACTTTGGGGTCAGGGCGGCCATCGACGGCCACGCTGACCCCTGCGTTCCTAAGGGAGATGATGCTCACTGCTGGGTAGTGGCTTCCGGCGTCTCGGCCTGCTGCGTAACGGGTGTCTGTGTCACCGGTGTCTGTGTCGCCGCCGTCTGGGGGAGCGGCCGGACACGGCGGACCAGCAGGTCGGGGAATGCCTTGTGCAGGGCGATTGCGATCGTGACCGCGAGGACGTTCTTGAGGATGTCGCCGGGGTAGAAGGGAAGATCGGCCAGGAACGCCTTGGAGAAATCGAGCTTGGCGTTGACCATCATGCCGGCGATGCCCAGTCCGTGGATCAGCACAATACTCGCGGCCATGGCGGCGGCGAACAGCAGGGCGGCGCGGTACTTCACGGTACGGCGGATGACGACGGCGGCCAGCCAGCCCACCGCGGCGGCGGCGAGGGGGAACGCGATGATGTAGCCGGCGGACGGTCCGGCCAGGATTCCCAGGCCGCTGCGACCGCCGCTGAAGATGGGGAGTCCGGCGAGCCCAAGCAGGGTGTGAAGGCCGACGGCGGCAAACGCCCGGCCGGGGCCCAAGGCAAGCCCGGTCAGGATGACGGCGAGCGTCTGGAGGGTGATGGGAACGCCGAGCCCGCCCACCGGGATGGCCGCAACGAGGGCTGCTGCCGCCACCAATGCGGCGAAGACGGCGATGAGCCCGAGGTCGGTGGCGTTCCAGCGGCGGCGCTTTGCCGGCTGCAGGGTGCCGGCGGAATGGGTCTGGGTCATGGGAGGTCCTGTCGAGGGGGTACAAACAATTATCAGCTGGACTTGACGTTACTGGCCCGGGATTGGGTGCATTTTGTTGCTGTCCTACAAGAGGGGCTGCCTGGGGTCTGGCCGTGGGCACAAATTCTCCGCTCCTCCGGGGGTGGATTGCGTGGTCTGGCCGGGTTGCACCGGCCGGTAGACTTGAACGGGCCGTTCTCCGGCCGGCATCCCCGGTGTTCTTTCCTTTGCACCGAGCGGCATGCAACCCGCCGTGCTGCGGCACTCCCTGTTGTGAAAGGCCTTACCTGCTGTGATTACCGTTCAGGAACTTGAACTCCGTGCCGGCGCCCGCCTGCTCATGGACCAGGTGAGCTTCCGCATCGACAAGGGTGACAAGATCGGCCTCGTGGGCCGCAACGGTGCCGGCAAGACTACGCTGACCCGCGTGCTTGCGGGCGAAGGCCTGCCGGCGGCCGGAAAGGTGACCCGCAGCGGCGAGATCGGCTACCTGCCGCAGGACCCGCGTACGCCGGACATGGAACAGCTGGCCCGGGACCGGATCCTGTCCGCACGCGGCCTGGACGTCGTCGTCGGAAAGCTGAAGAAGGCGCAGGCGGACATGGCCAGCGACGATCCCGAGGTCCAGCGCAAGGCCATGGGGCGGTATGACCGGCTCGAAGCTGAGTTCCTGTCCGGGGGTGGCTACGCAGCGGAAGCCGAAGCGGCGGCCATCTCCTCGAACCTGGCGCTGCCGGAACGGATCCTCAACCAGCCGCTGAAGACGCTGTCCGGCGGCCAGCGCCGTCGCGTGGAACTGGCGCGCATTCTCTACTCCGGCGCCGAAACCATGCTGCTGGATGAGCCCACCAACCACCTGGATGCCGACTCCATCTCCTGGCTCCGGGACTTCCTGAAGAACCACCAGGGCGGCCTGATCGTGATCAGCCACGACGTGGAACTGCTGGAGGCCACGGTCAACAAGGTCTACCACCTGGACGCGAACCGGGCCCAGATCGACTTCTACAACATGGGCTGGAAGCGCTACCTTCAGCAGCGCGAGACTGACGAGCGGGCCCGCAAGCGCGAACGCGCCAACGCCGAAAAGAAGGCGCAGGTCCTCATGGACCAAGCCAACAAGATGCGGGCCAAGGCCACCAAGGCCGTTGCCGCGCAGAACATGGCCAAGCGCGCCGAGCGTTTGCTCAGCGGCCTGGAGGCAGTCCGTGAGCAGGATCGCGTGGCAGCGCTGCGGTTCCCGGACCCGTCGCCGTGCGGCCGGACCCCGCTCACCGCTGAGGGCCTGAGCAAGTCATACGGTTCGCTGGAGATCTTCACGGACGTGGACCTGGCCATCGACCGCGGCTCAAAGGTGGTCATCCTCGGCCTCAACGGTGCCGGCAAGACCACCCTGCTGCGGATGCTCGCGGGCGTCGACCGGCCGGACACAGGGGACATCGTTCCCGGGCACGGGCTCAAGGTGGGCTACTACGCCCAGGAGCACGAAACGCTGGACCACGACCGGACCGTCCTCGAAAACATGCGCTCCTCCGCCCCGGACATGAAGGACGCGGAGGTCCGCGGCATCCTGGGCTCTTTCCTGTTCTCCGGTGACGACGTGGACAAGCCCGCCGGCGTGCTCTCCGGCGGTGAGAAGACCCGTCTGGCGCTGGCCACCATCGTGGCCTCGAGCGCGAACGTCCTCCTCCTGGACGAGCCTACCAACAACCTGGACCCCGCCAGCCGCGCCGAGATCCTGGGCGCCCTGCGCAACTACACGGGCGCCGTCGTCCTGGTCAGCCACGACGAGGGCGCCGTCGAGGCCCTCAACCCGGAGCGCGTGGTGCTGCTGCCCGACGGCGTTGAGGACCTCTGGAACGAGGACTACCTGGACCTCATCACGCTGGCGTAGTTTCCTCTGGCGGGGCTCGCATCTGGCTGGCGGACCGGCTGCGGAAAAATGTCAGACCCCTCGATCAGACCTGATCCATGGAAGCCGTTGGGGGATCCACCGCAGACCGGGCCTTAGGGACCGGTCCCGGTCGGCTGGCCGCTGCCTCAGGGAACGACGGCGGCTGGCTCGACCGGGCGCCTACCGGCGGCTCTTCCGCCGATAACGACGGCGTGGGATGGCTCGACCGGGCGCCTGCCGGCGGCTCTTCCGCCGAGAACGACGGCGGGGGCTGGGCGAGCGGGGAAGGCCCCGGCGGCGCGGCTATTAATGTCAGACCCCCCGTTCAAACTGTTCCTATGGAAGCCGTTGGGGGATTCACCACGGACCGGGCCTTAGGGACCGGTGCCGGTGGGTTGGCTTCCGCCCAAAGCGCGGGGCCGGCTTCCATTGGCGCGACCGCCCTTCACAGCGTTCCCCCTGAAGTGGTTCCAGACGCAGACGCCGTTGACCAGGCCATGGCCTGGCTCGAGTCGCTCCCTATCACGGCCGAGGACACGGCGTTGTGGGGCTTTGGCAGGGCGGCTGATTTCGCGGACCGGGTTGAGCGGCTCTCCCGGAGAGTGGAGCATCTGCAGGTGGTCGCGGCCGGGGCCGTGGAAAGGTCGCGGACCGCGGCCCTCACCGCCGCGGCGGCACCCCTCGTCGCGGACGCCGTTACCGGCCAGGCCGTGTCTGGCGAAGCCGCTTCCGGCCCGGACGCGGGCGCGGACCCCAATGCTGACGGTGCCCGGAACACCGCCGAGTTCCTCCGCACCAGGCTGGGCATCAGCGCCTGCGAAGCCCGCCGCCGCCTCACCCTGGCCGATTCCATCCTGCCCCGGCCCGGCTTCGGCGGCCAGCAGCTCCCGCCCCGCTACGAAGAACTCGCCGCCGCGGCCGGCACCGGTTTGATCAGCTCCCGCGCCGCGACCACCATCACCCTCGCCCTGGACCGGGCCCGGCACTTCACCACCCCCGCCCGCACCGCCCAAATGGAACACGAACTCACCCTCACCGCCGTCGACAACGACGCCGACTTCCTCACCCAGATCGCACGGCACTGGGCCGAAGCGATCGACCAGGACGGCACCGAACCCTCCGAACCCGCACTCCGCCAGATCCAGGGCGCCTTCATCCGCCGCCCCAAACACGGCCTGCACCACCTGGAAATCTTCGCCACACCCGAACAGTTCGAAACCCTCACCACCGCCATGAACACCGCCACCAACCCCCGCACCCCAGCCCCGGGAAAAGGGGCCGGCGACGACACAAACGGGAACGACGGGAACGGCGAAGCGACAGGCGGTGAAGCCAACGCCGCGGCGGCGGACCCGGATGCTGTCCTGGCCCAGTGGGACACCCCCGGCGCCCCCGAACCCGACCTGGACCAGCGCTCCCAGGGACAGAAACGCCTCGACGGGCTCGTCGGCGCCTGCCAGACCGCCCTCACCACCGACGCCCTGCCCGCCAACGGCGGACACCGCCCCCAAATCCTGGCCACCATCGACTACCGCGACCTCTACGCCCAAGTCGAACAATGGCACAACCACAACCTCCTGGACACCCCCGACGCACCAGGAGGGCAACCACCCGCCACCACCGGCAGCACCGGCTTCACCAGCAGCACGGGCGCCGGGACGGCACTGTTCGCGTTCAGCGGCCCGGTGAACCCCGCCACGATCCGCAAAATCGCCTGCGACGCCGACATCACCCCCGTCGTCCTCGGCAGCCAAGGCCGCATCCTCGACGTCGGCCGCTCCTCACGCATCTTCCCGCCCCACATCCGCAAAGCCATCACCGCCCGCGACCAAGGCTGCGCGTTCCCCCAATGCACCATGCCCGCACCCTGGTGCGAAGCCCACCACATCACCTACTGGTCCCGCGGCGGACCCACCAGCACCACCAACGGCGTCCTGCTCTGTAGCTACCACCACCACCTCATCCACAAAGAACGCTGGACCATCGAAGTCACCAACGAAGTGCCCTGGTTCAAACCCCCACCAGAACTCGACCCCCAACGAAAACCACGCCGCAACCAATACTTCACATCACGCCCCCGGCGCGAATGAGCGCTGGTCGGTGCGAGCTGAATCGCCACGGACATGTGGCCCCTGCCGTGCAGTGGTCCTGGTAAATAAGCTGGTCCTTGCAGGTGCAGTTGTTCTTGCCGGTGAGCTGGTCCTTGCGGGTGCACTGGGACGGTCTACGCTGGCGAGCGCAGGTGAACTGTCAACGGCCAGTAGGAATTGCCCATAGGTGGCCAGTATTTCTGCCCGCTGGTGGCCAGTAGAACTGCCCAGTGGTGGCCAGCTGGTTTGCCCGCTTGGCGGAGGTTTACTGGCCACCGGTTTGGGGTTTAGTTCAGTGGCATGACGCCCTTTCCGGCCAGGGCCTGGGTGAGGCGAATGGAATCGCCGGTTGTTTGGCAGACGTGGGCGTGGTGCAGGAGCCGGTCGACGGTCGCGGTGGCGAGGGTTTTGGGCATGAGCTCGTCGAAGCCGGCGGGGTGAAGATTCGAGGAGACCGCGACGGCTCGTTTTTCGTAGGCTGCGTCGACGACCCGGTAGAGGCCTTCGGCGGCGTCGGTGGCCACGGCGAGGAGGCCTATGTCATCGACGACGACCAAATCTGCGCGCAGTATCCTGGCCACGGCCCGGGTGACGGTGTCGTCGGCCCGGTGCGAGCGGATGAGGGCGCCGAGGTCCTCGAGGGTGAACCAAGCAACCCGCATCCCTTCTTCGACGGCCTGCTGGCCGAGTGCTTCGAGGAAGAAGGTCTTCCCTGTTCCGGAGGGTCCGCAGACGACGAGGTTTTCTTTCCGGTGGATCCATTCCAGGGTGCGCAGGGCCTGCTGGGTCGGTGCCGGGATCGAGGACGCGGCTTCGTCCCAGAGAGCGAACGTCTTGCCGGTCGGGAAGCCTGCGGCTTTGCGCCGGGTCGCAAGCATCGACCGGGCCCGGCCGTTGGTTTCCTCCGCGAGGAGGGCTTTGATGACCTCGGCCGGTTCCCAGCGTTGAGCGCGGGCGGTGGCCAGGACGTCCGGTGCGATCGCGCGGGCGTGGGGCATTTTCAGTTGCCGCATGAGTGCCTCAAGATCGGCGGGCAGGGCCGGGGCGGTCGTGTTCGCGGTCGTGATGCTCATCGGGTGCACTCCCCGGCGCCGGCGCTGCCGAGCCCTGCCCACCCGGCGGTGCCCTGGGTCAGGGACTTGTCCTCCGCAGCGGTCCGCAGCCCGGTGCGGGTTCCGCCCGCATTCAGCAAGGACGCGAGGTCTCCGTGCGCGAAGCGGTGGTGGATCGCGGCGACACCGAGGGCCTTATCGACCTCGTCGGCCTCGGCGATTTTGGCCAGCGCAACGGCCTCGGCCATCTTCACGTTGATCCGTTGCGCTCCGGCCGCGGCGGCTTCCAGCAGCCAGGTCCTCGCTCCGGCGCCGATGCCCAGGAACTCGGCTTCGGCCTTGGAGCGGGGCACGGGTTTGTAGTCGCCGGGGACCTTCTGCTGATGGTCCGGGAAGTGTGCGTCCAGGATCGCCGGGGAACCCGGCCGGGCAAGTGCGTGACGGGCGACCTCGACCGGGCCGCCGGCACCGACGTGCACGATCACGACCTGCGCGTCCGGCCCGGTCCCGTGGAACCGGGCGAACACCTCGGCCCCGAGCAGATGCGCCGGGACGGAGTACTGGGCGTTTTCGAACGAGACCATGGGCGTGTTGTCCGGCACCCGCCGCCCGACCCCATAGGCGAGGGTGTGGGCGGTGTCCGGGACGCGGTGCAGGGAGGAGGCTTCCTCGGCGAGCATGTCGACCGGGCGGCGGCGGGTGGTCCGGTGCTCGCGGGTGTTGACCTGGTCCATGAACGCCGCGCAGGCCGCCTCGAGCTCGGCGAACGAGGCGTAGGCGTTTCGCAGGTTGGTGTCTTTGGGCACCAGGTCTGCCTTGGCGATCTTCACGGAAGATTCGACCCCGCCCTTGGAGGCCGGGTCCGCCGGCTGGCAGGTGAGCACCTCGATGGAGTAGTGCTTCGCGAACGCCAGCGTCTGCTGGTTCCTCACTGGCACGCCGGCCACATGCATGGTGGTGACGGTCTTCTCGTTATCGGTCAGCACATACGTCGGCGCGCCGCCGAGCAGCCGGAAGGACCGGTCCAGGGCGGTGAACACGCTCGGCGCCGTCCGGTCCCGCAGCGGGACCACGATGCGGAACCTGGACCAGGCCAGCCAGGCGACGAACAGCACGGTCTTGACTCCATCGATGACCGGCCCGTCACCGAAATCGTACTGAAGCCACGCGCCCGGCTCGGTGATCCACGGACGGTGGACCCGCTTGTTCCCGCGCCGGTAAGCGTCCTTGACCTGGGAGACGGCCCGGCGGGTGGAGCGATCCGAACCCCGGTAGCCCATCGAGGCGAGCTTGGCATGGACAACATCGGCGCGGATCCGGCCCCTGGACTTTTCGACCCATTCCTCGATCTTCGGCAGCCACGCATCGGTGACCCTGGGCCGGTCGGACACGGCCCCCGGTGCTCGGCCGGCATCACGGGCCTGGACCAGCCGGTCGACGGTGTGGTGGGAACAACCTGACAGCTCGGCTGCAGCGCGCAGCGACCTGGTCAGATCATAGGCAGCAAGAATTTTCACGGTTTCTAGGGCATCCTTCATTCAGGGCCTCTTCCTGTCAGCGGATTCGATTCGACACCGAAATCCAAACGGGAAGAGGCCCCCGCCGTCTCACGACACGGCGGGATCAGCGAACAATGCGGGCAAACCAAACGGCCATAACTGGGCAGAACTCATGGCCATACGTGGGCAGTCCCGGTGGCCATCAGCGGGCAATTCCATGGCCATCTACGGGCAGTTTTTCATGGCCGCTAACAGTGAACCGAGGCGCTCTACGCAGGCCAGCTTCGGCAATGGGCCGGTCACCAGCTGTCCCGCCGCACCGTCGGGCTGGCTATGATCAGACCATGCGCGCGCACCCAACAGCTGCAGACGTGACCGATTACCTGACCGAGGCGGTGGCCCTGGCGGAACGGAACGTTGCGTCCGGGGGTGGACCCTTCGGCGCGTTGGTGGTGACAGCCGACGGAACTGTTCACGAAGGGGTCAACCGCGTGACCCGGGACAACGACCCCACCGCCCACGCCGAGGTGGTGGCAATCCGGACGGCCGCCGCGGAGACGAAAAACTTCGATCTGAGTGGAGCTGTCCTGTACGCCAGCTGCGAGCCATGCCCGCTGTGCCTCGCGGCTGCGCTCTGGGCGCGGATCGACCGGGTGTACTTCGCCGCCGACAGGCATGGCGCGGCTGCGGCGGGATTCGACGATGCAGTCTTCTACGAATACTTCAATGGTTCCCGTCCGGAACTGTTGCCGGTCAGCCATACTCCGGTCCCGACGTCGGACATCCCGTTTGATGCCTGGCGCAACAACGCGGACCGCACCGACTACTGAAATCCTTGCCTGCTGAACCGGCGCCGACGTTCATAGCCGCTATCAGCTGTGCACGGCTATGGCGGGCCTTTACCGCAACCGGCTACGGGGCCGGAAGCCTCCGGGGTAACCGGCTCACGCCCTCAACCAGTTCGTGCTGGTCGCCGCAGAGAGCAATCCGGATCCAGCCCTCGCCGATGGAGCCAAAGGCAGTGCCGGGCGCAAATGACACGCCGGCCTCGGCGAGGAACTGCTTAACCCAGGCCCGGACGTTTCCGCCGCTCACGTGCGAGACGTCCGCCCACAGATAAAAAGCTCCCTGGGCGTTCAGATAGGGAATGCCCTTCTCTGCCAGCACGGCTGACGCAGTATCACGGTTGGCCCGGTAGTGCGCGCGGGCCTCGGACACATAATCCTGCGGCCCGGTCAGCGCAGCCAGGGCAGCGTATTGGGACGGTGACGCCACGCAGGAGACGATGGCCTCCATGACGTTGTTCATCCGCTGCTCCAGGCCGGGCGGGCAGATCAGCGCACCGATGCGCAAACCGGTGAGCCCGTACGTCTTGGACAGCGTCAGCGACGTGAAGACGCGCGCCTCGCCGGGAATCGTGCTGTCGAATCGGGCAGGACTCACGTGCGGGACGTCGTAGGTGAAGGCCTCGTAGCATTCGTCCGAGATGATCCACAGGTCGTGGCGGCGGGCCAGTTCCACGAGTTCGCGGGTCAGGTCCTCCCGGAGGACCGCTCCCAGCGGGTTCGACGGCGAGTTGAGCACGAGCACGCGCGTCCGGTCCGTGATGAGCGCCTCGATGTCCGTGATCCGGGGCTGGAAATCGTGGGCGGGGTAGAGGGGGTACCCCACGGGGGTCGCATGCAGCAGCCGGCTGGTCATGGCAAACGTGGGATAGCCGGGATTGGGAATCAGGATTTCGTCATCGGGGGCGAGCAGCAGGCTCATGGCGAAGTGCAGCCCTTGCTGTGCGCCATCCACCACGTAGACACGGTCCGCGCGGATGTCAGCGCCGGACTGCTCGCGGAACCGTGTGGCGAAGGCCTCCCGCAGCGGCGGAAGACCGGCGTTCGGAGTGTAGTTGGTCTCGTCACGGTCCAGGCATGCGATACCGGCATCCAGGACATGGCGGGGGAGCGGGAACCCCGGTTCTCCGATGCTGAGGATCAGCGCCCCTGGGGTGCGCCACGCCGCCTCAGTGATTTCTCGGATCTGGTTGACGGGGACGTCGCATATGTGCGCGGAAAGCTCGGGCATGAGTGCCATCCTAGCGCCGGGCACGCGGCGGCAACCCCCATGATCCCTACGCGTCTCCGGGGCCCTGCACCGGCACCGATATACTGATGGGCGTGCTTTCTGGACTGGTAATAGTGGACAAGCCGCAGGGATGGACCAGCCACGATGTGGTTGGACGGATGCGGCGGATCGCCGGTACCCGGAAAGTGGGGCACGCGGGAACGCTGGATCCGATGGCCACCGGTGTGCTGGTGCTTGGCATCAACAAGGCCACCCGGCTGCTCACGTACATCGTGGGCACCTCCAAGACGTATACGGCCACCATCCGGCTGGGGGAATCCACCATCACCGACGACGCCGAAGGCGAAGTCGTCAGCCGGACCAGCGCCGCATCACTCACCGAGGATGCCATCCGCTCCGGTGTGGACTCCCTGACAGGGGAGATCCAGCAGGTTCCCAGCAGCGTCAGCGCCATTAAAGTCAACGGTGAACGCTCCTACGCCCGTGTCCGTTCGGGGGAAGACGTCCAGCTGGCCGCCCGGCCGGTCACCATCCACCGCTTCGACATTCACGGAATCCGCCGCGACCAGGCCCCAGGGCACGACACAGATGTGGTGGACGTTGACGTGACCGTGGAATGCTCCTCGGGCACGTACATCCGGGCCCTCGCCCGGGACCTCGGGAACTCCCTCGGCGTCGGCGGCCACCTGACCGCACTGCGGCGGACCAACGTGGGTCCCTACTCGCTGGACCAGGCCCGCACCCTCGAGCAGCTCGCCGAAGACCTCGAAATCCTGGAGATGTCCCAGGCTGCGAGGGCGCTGATGCCCAACCGGGAGCTGAGTGCCGACGAAACCACGGAGATTTCCTTCGGCCGGCGTATCGCGGCCGGAGCCGCGGCGGGCACACCGGCGGCAGCCACAGCGGAAAAGCCCGCAGCCGCGTTCGCGCCCGACGGATCGCTCGTGGCGCTGCTCGCGGACAGCGGCAGCTTTGCCAAACCGGTGCTGGTCTTCGCCCCGGGGACGGGGCCCGGCTCGAACAGTTCCGCCCCGTCCAGCAGAACTGGCCTTTCCAGCGGTTCAACGGCCGACGACGGCGGGCAGGCTTAGCTTTGGACGCGTATTTTTACATCATCCTGGGCGTCGGCCTGCTGTCCACCCTTATTTGCGTCGCGGCGGGCATCATGAAGAAGGCCCCGAACGACATCACCATCCTCTCGGTGGCCGCCGTCGAACTGGCCCTGCTGGTCTACCTCGTCGGGTCCATAGTGCGGGTCATCGCGGGGGAGCACATTGCCGGAGAGGCGTGGGAGTTCTGGGGCTACCTCGCCACCGCCCTCCTGTTGCCGCTGGCCGCCGTGTACTGGTCCATCCTGGAACGGACCCGCTGGAGCAACTTTGTCCTGGCCGCCGTCGGAGTTACGGCCCTCGTTATGGCCGCCCGCATGAATCAGATCTGGTACTGAAGTGGAAGAAGCACCCAAAGTGACTGAAACGTCCGAACACGCCGGCCAGCACCCCGGTAACACCAGGAACACCGGACCCGGCCGGCTCCTCATCGCCGTTTACGCGATCTTCGCCATCTCGGCCACCGCACGGGCCGGCTACCAGATCCTCACCAAGTTCTCCGAGGCCCCGCTGGCCTACCTGCTCTCCGCCTTCGCGGCCGTCGTCTACGTCGTGGCCACGGTGTCACTGGCCAAGGCGGGCCGCACCTGGTTCAAGGTTTCCCTGGTCGCCGTCCTGGGGGAACTGGTCGGCGTCATCATCGTGGGCGCGCTGAGCCTGTTCGACCCCGTGCAGTTCCCGCACGAAACCGTGTGGTCCGCGTTTGGCCGCGGCTATGCCTTCGTTCCGCTGATTCTGCCGGTCCTGGGCCTCATCTGGCTGTACCGACGGCGGCCCTCAGCCCCAGCTGTCTAGGAGCCACTTCTAGCGGTTCTCCTCGGGCAGGTCCACCTCGATCAGCTCTCCGGGCGTCACCGACCGCTGGCCCGGCGGCACCGGATTGTCCGTCAGGTCTGAATCACCAGTGTCCGGTGCAGAGCCGGATTGCGTGCGCGGTTCCCCGTCCTGTTCTGTCAGCGGGGACTGCTGCGGTTGTGAGCCGCCGCCGAGAATGCCGCCCAGGATGTCGCCAAGGCCGCCTGAACCGAGCCCGCCGCCCTGCCCGCCGGCGCCGTTGCCGCCGGAACCGGGTCCGCCGGAGCCCAGACCGCCGAGACCACCGCCCAGTATTCCTCCGAGAATGCTCCCCAGGTCAATTCCGCCGCCGGCCGGGGAAGAATTCCGCCGCCGGCCGGGGAAGACTGACCGCCGGCACCCTGGCCGCCGCCCAGGACCTTCCTGGCCAGGTAGGACATGACGATCGGTGCGAGGATCGGCAGCAGTTTTCGGACCAAATCACCGCCGACTCCGCCGAGGTTCGCTGTTCCGGCCAGCCGGTTCGCCACCTGGTCCTGCTGTCCGCCGAAGACGTGGCCAACGATCTTTTCGCCGTCCTGGGTGTCCAGCTGCGAGGGGTCCACGCCGCCGTCGGCCAGCCCATTCCGGTGCCTCGCCAGCTCGGACTCCAGCGCTGCTGCACCGTCCGGCGCCTGGACGTTGTTCTGCATGCCGGCGAGGAGGGTGGGCACCGCGGCTTCGACGGCCGCCTGAGTGGACGCCGTGTCCGTCCCCAGCATGGAGGCGATCTGCTGGACCGGGATCTGTCCCAACAGCTCCTGGACGTCGTTCATGACATGGCTCCTTCCGGCCCGCCCGTCCCGCAGGCGGTCTTGACGTTGTCGTTCCAAAAGCCAAGGGCGATGCTGCCCGGCCGCTGCCTTTGCATCCTAGCCGGGTGTCCTTGCAGGCGGTAGGCTCACGCGGCCACTCACGGGCCTCTGCCGCCCGCACCGGCCGTCCGTGACAGGCAGTGATTGCAGGTAACCTTAGAGAGTTCCGGCCCGGAGTGCGCCGGAAGGAAGTTCTGGCAGGCAGTAAAAGGCGAGGTTGATGGTCCACATCTGGAATGATCCGACCGAGGTCCCCGAAGACTTTGGTCCTTCCGTTGTCACTATCGGCAATTTCGATGGCGTCCACCGCGGACACCAGCAGGTGCTGTCCCAGCTCATCAGGACGGCGCGGCTCAACAACGCAAAGTCGGTCGCCGTCACGTTCGATCCCCACCCGGCCCTGGTCCACCGGCCTGAAAGCGCGCCCGAGCTGATCATGGGGCTGCACGACAAACTGCAGGCCCTGGGCGAACTGGGGCTCGATGCCATCCTGGTCATGAAGTACTCCCTGGAACTGGCCAGCCTCACCCCTGAAGAGTTCGTCGGCTCGGTCCTCGTGGACAGCCTCCACGCCAGCCACGTCGTCATCGGCCATGACACCCGCTTTGGCAAGGGCAACTCGGGCGACCTTAATACCATGCAGGAACTGGGGGACAAGTTCGGCTTTGAGGTGCTGGTGATCAGCGAGTTCGGTTCCGAGGGCTTCCCGCTTCATAACGACGGCGGGACGGACCGCCGCTGTTCCTCCACCTGGGTGCGCGAGGCACTGCGGGAGGGAGACGTTGCCACCGCCGCAGCGGTCCTGGGCCGGTCGCACCGGATGCGCGGCGAAGTGGTCCACGGCGCAGCGCGCGGCCGGGACCTTGGTTTCCCCACGGCCAACCTCTCCAGCGATGCGAGCGGACTGATTCCGGCCGACGGCATCTACGCGGGCTGGCTCGTGGACGAGGCCGGGACGCGCTGGCCGGCCGCCATCTCCGTCGGCTCCAACCCCACGTTCGACGGCGTGAGCCGCCAAGTGGAAGCCCACGTCATCGACAGGCCGGAAGAACGGATCGAGGACTTCGATCTGTACGACCAGACAGTAATTGTGGAGTTCGTGGCCAGGCTCCGTGGCATGGTGGCATACCGTGGGCCTGAAGCCCTTGTGGAGCAGATGCGCCAGGACGTGCTGCAGACGCACGACATCCTGCTCAAGCACTGACCTGCCCCGGGCAGTCCCGCAGCACACAGTATTGGCAAGGAAGGCGACGCTGTGACCGTAGAGAAGAACACCAGGAAACTGGACAAGGGGATTGTGCGGGATTTCAGTTCCCGGATGAGCTACGCGTCCTATCTGCAGCTGCCAACACTCCTCAGCGCGCAGCAGCCGGTCAGCGTCCCTGAACACCACGACGAACTGCTGTTCATCATCCAGCACCAGACCACAGAGCTCTGGCTGAAGCTGGTGCTGCACGAGCTGCGCAGCGCCGCCCGGTGGCTGCGTTCCGACGACCTCGGCTCGGCCCTGAAGGGCATCGCGCGGGTCAAGCACATCCAGAAGACCCTCACCGAGCAGTGGTCCGTGCTGGCCACGCTGACACCTACGGAGTACGCCGAATTCCGCGGCTTCCTGGGCAATTCATCCGGATTCCAGTCCAGCCAGTACCGTGCCGTGGAGTTTGTGCTGGGCAACAAGAACAGCAAGATGCTCCCCGTCTTCGAGTCCGATCCCGAGGCGCATGCCCTGCTGACCGAACTCCTGCACGCGCCCAGCATCTACGATGAGTTCCTCGCCTACCTGAAGCGCCAGGGTTTCGATGTTCCCGAGGAGGTGCTGAACAGGGATGTAACCCGCGCGCACGAGTTTGAGCCCGCCCTGGTACCCCTGTTCAAGCACATCTACGAGAACGCCGCCGCCAACTGGGGCGCCTACGAGGCGTGCGAGGAACTGGTGGACCTCGAGGACAACTTCCAGCTGTGGCGTTTCCGCCACCTGCGAACGGTGCAGCGCACCATCGGCATGAAAGCCGGAACGGGCGGCTCCTCCGGGGCGGCCTTCCTGCAAAAGGCCCTTGAACTGACGTTCTTTCCCGAGCTGTTCGCCGTGCGCACGGAGATCGGGCAGTGACCACGCAGGCAGGCGACGCCCTGCTGCAGAAGGCCGCGCGCCTGGATGCCACGGACCCGCTGGCCAGCTACCGGGACCTGTTCGTCGGCGCCGACACCGAGCTGTCCTACCTCGACGGCAACTCCCTGGGACGCCCGCTCAAACGGACCGCGGGCGACATTGCCACCTTCATCGAGGAGGGCTGGGGCGGCCGCCTGATCCGCGGCTGGGACGAGGAATGGCTGGACCTGCCGCAGACCATCGGCGACCAGCTGGGGCGGGCAGTGCTCGGCGCTGCCGCCGGCCAGACCATCATCGCCGACTCCACCACCGTGGTCCTGTACAAGCTGATCCGGGCGGCCCTGGCCGCCGTCGAAGATCCGTCGCGCAGGGAGATCGTGGTGGACACGGACAACTTTCCCACCGACCGGTACCTCGTCGAGGGCATCGCCAAGGAGGAGGGCCTGACGCTGCGCTGGATCGAGGCGGATCCCGCCTCAGGCGTCCACCTCGAACAGGTGAGGGAGGCTGTGGGGCCGGCCACCGCCGTCGTTCTCCTCAGCCATGTGGCCTACCGCTCGGGGTACCTTGCTGACCTGCCGGCCATCACGGCGGCCGTGCACGGCGCCGGCGCGCTGGTGGTCTGGGACCTGTGCCATTCCGCCGGGTCGGTGGAGCTGCAGCTGGACGCCTGGGACGTGGATTTTGCCGCAGGATGCACCTACAAGTACCTGAACGGCGGCCCCGGCTCGCCCGCCTTCGCCTATGTCAATGACCGGCACCTGCCGGGACTGGCGCAGCCCATCTGGGGGTGGATGGGCCGGAAGGACGCGTTCGAGATGGGGCCAGGGTATGAACCGGCCGCCGGCATCCGCGGTTTCCTGAGCGGCACCCCGGCCATCTTTGGCATGATCGCCATGCGCGGCACCCTGGACCTGATCGAAGAGGCCGGCATGGCCGCCATCCGGGAAAAGTCGCGCCAGCTCACTGCCTACGCGCTGGAACTGCACGACGCCTGGCTCGCGCCGGCCGGCGTCAGGCTTGCCACGCCGCGGGATCCGGAGCGCCGCGGAGGCCACATCACGGTTGACCACCCCGCCTTCCGCGAGGTGACCGCGGCCCTGTGGGAGCGCGACGTCATCCCGGACTTCCGTGCGCCGCAGGGCATCAGGATCGGACTGTCGCCGTTGAGCACCGGGTTTAGCGAACTCCACCGTGGCATGGCGGCCATCCGGGACCTGCTTCCGGAGGCGTGAACCGGAGTCCCGAACCGCACTGTTGCCGTTTCGACAAGATTGCAATACGGCCGGTAAACTAAGCGGTGGATCCGGCTGCAGTCCGTGGTTGCTGGATCCTGTCTTGTGCGGAATCTCCTTCGGAGCCCCGCCCGGCACCCCCGGCAGTGATTTTCTGACTCGGGCCTCACGGCACATCTCTAGGAGTTATTGTGGCACTTGACGCCGCCGTAAAGCAGTCCATCATCAAGGAATACGCAACGTCCGAGGGCGACACCGGTTCGCCGGAGGTCCAGATTGCGGTTCTGACTCAGCGGATCAAGGATCTGACTGAGCACATGAAGGAGCACAAGCACGACTTCCACACCCAGCGCGGTCTGCTGGCCATGGTTGGTCGCCGCAAGCGCATGCTGACCTACCTGAAGAACACCGACATCGCCCGCTACCGTTCGCTCATCGAGCGCCTCGGCCTGCGCCGCTAGTCTTGTGTGGGGCGGCCCTTTCCTCCCGGAACGGGCCGCCCTCTTCAGTTCATAAAAACTAAACAGGAGGATCAACCGCATCACGCATTCGCGGTCCTCGGTAGTGATCCCCGGGAAGCTTCGCCGATTGAAGCCGGCCCGTGGGTCTCGATCGATGACCGGGTGCAGGGCCAGTAGACAGATGCTGGACTGGGTTGATGCGGCTGGACTTCCGTTACAAAGAAACGGAGGTGACTCTCTTGGAGGGTCCCGAAATCCAGTTCTCAGAAGCAGTCATTGACAATGGCCGCTTCGGCAAGCGGGTAATCCGCTTCGAAACCGGCCGTCTTGCCAAGCAGGCAGCCGGCGCAGCCATGGTGTACATCGACGAGGACACCGCGCTGCTCTCCGCCACCACCGCGGGCAAGCACCCGCGTGAAGGCTTCGACTTCTTCCCCCTGACGGTCGACGTCGAAGAGCGCATGTACGCCGCGGGCCGCATCCCGGGCTCGTTCTTCCGCCGCGAAGGCCGCCCGTCCACCGAAGCCATCCTGGCCTGCCGCCTGATGGACCGTCCGCTGCGCCCCGCGTTCGTCAAGGGCCTGCGCAACGAGGTCCAGATCGTCGTCACCGTCCTGGCGATCAACCCGGACGAGCTTTACGACGTCGTGGCCATCAACGCGTCCTCCATGTCTACCCAGCTGTCCGGCCTGCCGTTCTCCGGCCCGATCGGCGGCGTCCGCGTTGCCCTCGTCGCCGACGAGCAGGGTTCGCAGTGGGTTGCCTTCCCGAAGCACTCGCAGCTCGAGAACTCCGTGTTCAACATGGTGGTTGCCGGCCGCGTTGCCGGTGACGACGTCGCCATCATGATGGTCGAGGCCGAAGCCACGGACAACTCCTGGAGCCTCATCAAGGAACAGGGTGCCACCGCCCCCACCGAAGAGGTTGTTTCCGAAGGCCTGGAGGCTGCCAAGCCGTTCATCAGGGCCCTTTGCGAAGCCCAGCAGGATCTGGCTGCCCGCGCCGCCAAGCCCACGGTCGAGTTCCCCGTCTTCCTGGACTACCAGGACGACGTCTACGCCGCGGTCGAGGCTGCCGCCACGGAGAAGCTCACCACTGTCTTCCAGATCGCCGACAAGCAGGAGCGCGACAATGCCGCTGACGAGCTGAAGGACGAGGTTGTTGCCTCCCTGGCCGAGCAGTTCGAAGGCCGCGAGAAGGAGCTGTCCGCAGCCTTCCGTTCCGTAACCAAGCACGTGGTCCGCCAGCGCATCCTCAAGGACCAGATCCGCATCGACGGCCGTGGCCTGACGGACATCCGCCAGCTCACCGCCGAGGTTGAGGTCCTGCCCCGCGTTCACGGCTCCGCCATCTTCGAACGTGGCGAAACCCAGATCATGGGCGTCACCACGCTGAACATGCTCAAGATGGAACAGCAGATCGACTCGCTGTCGCCGGTGACGCGCAAGCGCTACATGCACAACTACAACTTCCCGCCGTACTCCACCGGTGAGACCGGCCGCGTCGGCTCCCCGAAGCGCCGCGAAATCGGCCACGGTGCCCTGGCCGAGCGCGCGCTCGTTCCGGTGCTGCCGTCCCGCGAGGAGTTCCCGTACGCCATCCGCCAGGTGTCCGAAGCCCTCGGCTCCAACGGCTCCACCTCCATGGGCTCGGTCTGCGCCTCGACGCTATCCATGCTCAATGCCGGTGTTCCGCTGAAGGCCGCCGTTGCCGGCATCGCCATGGGCCTGGTCTCCGACCAGGTGGACGGCCAGACCCGCTACGCCGCGCTGACCGACATCCTCGGCGCCGAAGATGCCTTCGGTGACATGGACTTCAAGGTTGCCGGTACCTCCGAGTTCGTTACCGCGATCCAGCTGGACACCAAGCTCGACGGCATCCCGGCGTCCGTGCTGGCAGCAGCGCTGAAGCAGGCCCGCGAGGCCCGCCTGCACATCCTCGAGGTCATCAACGCCGCGATCGACACCCCGGACGAGCTCTCCGAGTTCGCTCCGCGCGTCATCGCCGTCAAGATCCCCGTGGACAAGATCGGCGAGGTCATTGGCCCCAAGGGCAAGATGATCAACCAGATCCAGGAAGACACCGGCGCCGACATCTCCATCGAGGACGACGGCACGGTCTACATCGGCGCCACCGACGGCCCGTCCGCGGACGCCGCGCGCTCCGCGATCAACGCCATCGCCAACCCGCAGGTTCCTGAGGTCGGCGAACGCTACCTGGGCACGGTCGTCAAGACCACTACCTTCGGCGCGTTTGTGTCCCTGACCCCGGGCAAGGATGGCCTGCTGCACATCTCCGAGCTGCGCAAGATCGCCGGCGGCAAGCGCGTGGACAACGTCGAGGACGTCGTCTCCGTGGGCCAGAAGATCCAGGTCGAGATCACCAAGATCGACGACCGCGGAAAGCTGTCCCTGTCTCCGGTGGTTGCTGAAGAGGAAGGCGCCGGCGAGGCCGAGCGCGTTTCCGCTTCGGCTCCGGCAGAAGGCTCGGACGCCTCCGAGTAGTTCCGGACTCCGGCAGCTGCGTGCTGCCGCAGCCGATTTAGGCGGGGCCGTTGGTTGTACCACCGGCCCCGCCCCCTTTAAACCCGCTCCCAAAACCCCGCTTGCGGCGGCAAAACAGCCCACCCAGACCCACGCCGACGGCGGGGCCCGCTGGTACGATTGCAGGCAGATTTGGCTCCGCTTCCCGAAAGGCCTTGATGACTGTCGTACCCCTGCCGCTGGAGCAGAACCACCCCGGCGACACCCTGATCCACGGAGCCGACGGCGGTTCGGAAGTCCGCCGCTCGGTCCTCCCCGGCGGGGTGCGCGTCCTGACTGAGGCCATGCCGGGGCAGCGTTCAGCCACCATCGGATTCTGGGTGGGCGTGGGGTCCCGGGACGAGGCCCCCGGGCAGCACGGCTCGACGCACTTCCTTGAGCATCTGCTGTTCAAGGGAACCAAGAGGCGGACAGCCCTGGAGATTGCTTCCGCCTTCGATGAGGTGGGCGGGGAATCCAACGCCGCCACGGCGAAGGAAAGCACCTGCTATTTTGCCCGTGTGCTGGACACGGACCTGCCCATGGCCATCGACGTCATCGCCGACATGATCACCGGGGCCGTGCTGGACCCGGCCGAGATGGAGCAGGAGCGGGACGTCATCCTCGAGGAAATCGCCATGGACAGCGATGACCCCACGGACGTCGCCCATGAACACTTTGTGGCCGCGGTGCTGGGCACCCACCCGCTGGGGCGCCCCATCGGCGGCACACCGGACGCCATCCGGGCCGTCGCGCGGGACTCCGTCTGGGACCACTACCGCCGTTACTACCGCCCGGACGAGCTGGTCATCACCGCCGCCGGCGGTCTGGAGCACGACGTCGTCTGCCGGCTTGTGGTGGATGCCCTCCACGCGGCCGGCTGGTCACTTGAGCCCGGGGCGGCTCCCGTGGAGCGGCGCTCCACCGAGCGCGCGCAGATCACCGGGACGGCGGGTCTGCACGTGGTCACCCGGCCGGTCGAACAGGCCAACATCATCATGGGCTGCCCCACCATCGTGGCCACGGATGAACGCCGCTACGTCATGAGCGTGCTGAACGCGGTGCTCGGTGGCGGGATGTCGTCACGGCTGTTCCAGGAGATCCGGGAGAAGCGGGGCCTCGTCTACTCCACCTACTCCTTCGCCTCGTCCTACGCGGACGCCGGCTACTTCGGCATGTACGCCGGCTGCACGCCCACGAAGGTCCGGCAGGTGCTGGAGCTTCTCGGCGCCGAACTGGACAACCTCGCCTCCGGCGGCATTTCCGACGACGAGCTCCGCAAGGCCGTGGGGCAGCTCTGTGGCGGGATCGTCCTGGCCCTGGAGGATACCGGGTCCCGCATGTCCCGGCTGGGCCGCGCCGAACTGGTCTCCGGCGAATACCAGGACATCGACGAAACCCTGCGGCTCATCAAGGCCGTGACGGCGGAACAGGTCCAGGAGCTGGCCAGCGAACTGGCCGCGGCGCCCCGGACCGTGACTGTGGTCGGACCCTTCGAAGAATCGGAAACCTTCGGGCTCTGACCCCACGGAGGCAACAGTGGACCAGCCGCAGCCGGGCTTCCCGCCCCAGCCAAGTACCGCGCACGAGGCGCTGGAGGTCTTTGTCGGGCGATGGCTGGGAACCACCGAACTGGCCGCGTCCCCGTGGGGTCCGGCACGAACCGCCGCCGCGGAGGTGACGTTCACCCGCGCCGCCGGAGGTTTCGCCGTCGTCCAGTCCTACCGGCACACCGAGCCCGACGGCACGCACTTCGAGGGCCACGGGGTCTTCACCGTCGACCCCGACCATGACGAAACACTTTGGTACTACGTCGACAGCATGGGCCGGCCGCCGGCAGCCCCGGCCCGGGGTGTCTGGCACGGCTCGACGCTCACGGTGGAGCGGCATAGCGACCGCGGCACCGCCCGGCACACGTTCCGGGTCGAGCGGGGCGTGCTGATTCACACAGCTGAGCTGCGGCTGGGGGAGGCCGTGGAGTTCCAGCCGTTCCTGACGTCCGTCTGCCGCCGCGCCTGACCTACGCAGCGGTCCAAACGCGTCCTCAGGTCCTGTTGGGTTTCCCCAAACGCTTCCTCAGGTCCTGTCGGGTTTCCCCGGACGCGTCCTCAGGTCCTGTCGCGTTTCCCCTAACCCTTCCTCAGGTTCTGTCGGGTTTCCCCGAACCCTTCCTCAGGTCCTGTCGGGTTTCCCGGGACGCGTCCTCAGGTCCTGTCGCGTTTCCCCAAACGCTTCCTCAGGTCCTGTCGGGTTTCCCGGGACGCGTCCTCAGGTCCTGTCGCGTTTCCCCGGACGCGTCCTCAGGTCCTGTTGGACAGTGCGGAGGCGTTGGTCTCAAGGCGACCAAAGGTGAGGAAGCGTTGGTCTCAAGGCGGCCAAAGGTGAGGCAGCGTTGTGGGGGAGACGGTTGGGCTTAGCCGCCGGCGAAGGGTGGCAGGACGTCCACCACGTCACCGTCGGCCAGTACTGTGGACCGGTCACGGACCGCGACCTCGTTCAGCAGGAAGCTGCTGCGGGCCAGGATCCTCTCCAGCGACGGTGTCCCGGCAGGGGGTTTCGGGCGTTCGACGCCGAGCACTGCGCCGAGCAGGGAATCCACGGTTGATCCTGCGGGAAGTTCGAAGCGCTCTTCATCCACGCCCGCCGCAGCGCGCGCGGCAGCGAAGTATCGTACGTTCAAGGATCAGCCTCCGATGGCGCTCATGCTGCGGTCCGGCTGGACGAAGTCCGGAGCGTCAAGTCCCACGTGGTCCATGCCGTGGGCTTTGGGCTTTAGCCACATGGCATCCTGCCAGCGTTGGGCGAGCTGCTCGTCGCTGGCCCCGTTCCTCAGCAGGCCGAGCAGGTCGAATTCCTCATGGGAGAAGAGGCAGCTCATGATCTTGCCTTCGGCGGTAATCCTGGTCCGGCGGCAGTCCGAGCAGAACGGTTCGGTGACGGAGGCGATGATCCCCACCGTGCCCAGCACCGGGCTGTCTGTATCAGCGGAACCGGCCGCCCGGCGTCGTACTTCAAAGCGCTCCGCGGGCGCCCCGTCGCGTGCGCGCGGATCCGGGCTCAGCACGAACTCCTTGGAAAGGAGTTCACGGATCTCGGCCGCGGTGATCATGTTCCGGCGGGTCCAGCCATGGTCTGCGTCCAGAGGCATCTGCTCAATGAAGCGGAGCTCGTAGCCGCGCTCCAGCGCCCAGGCCAGCAGCGACGGCGATTCGGCGCCGTTAATGCCCCGCATCAGCACGGCGTTCAGCTTCACGGGGCCAAGGCCTGCTTCCCATGCGGCATCCACACCGGCGAGCACCCGGTCCAGGAACGGGCGCCGGGTGAGTTGGGCGAAGGTCTCCTCATGGAGCGAATCCAGGGAGACATTGATGCGTGTCAGGCCGGCGGCCTTGAGGGCGGCAGCCTTCCGGTCCAGCCCCACGCCGTTCGTGGTCATCGAGATCGGAAGCTCGGGGTGAGCCTGGCGCAGGGCGCCGATAATATCGACAAGATCGGCCCGGACCAGCGGCTCGCCGCCTGTCAGGCGCAGCTCGCGCACCCCCAGCAGGTTCACGCCCACGCCCACAATCCGCACGATTTCCTCGGCCGTCATGACCGCCTGCTTGGCGAGCCACTCCAGTCCTTCGGCGGGCATGCAGTAAGTGCACCTCAGGTTGCATTTGTCCGTGAGCGATAGCCGCATGTCTGTGGCCCGGCGTCCGTAGCGGTCCGCGAGACCGGCAGGCGCGTCAGCCGGACGGGCGGGAACCCCGGCCGGACCAGCAGCCGGGAGGGACGGCTGACCGGAAGAGGGTGCGCCTCCTTCACGGAACTGCGGTATGCCAAGCTGAACACTCATGACTTCAGGCTACGCCACCGCGGGCCGCCGATCACATCCGTCTCAGCGTGACTGCGCCCTGTCGCAGGGCCAAGCCTGCCGGCCCGCACCTGCGGCGGCCGGCACGCAGGATAACCGTGCCGGAAAGCGCCCGCGAATCTATGCTGGAAGGGTGAACGGGTCCCAGGAGCCAGGCCGGCACGGGCGCCGGTGGGCAGCGGCTGCAGGAGTGGTCGCAGCCGGCACCGGGGTTGTTGCCAGCGAACTCATTGCCGGCTTCGTCAGCCCTTCACTGTCAACCATGACAGCCCTGGGCGGCGCCGTTATCGATGCGGTCCCGCCGGGTGTCAAGGACTGGGCCGTTTCCCTGTTCGGGACGGCGGACAAACTTGCGTTGCTGGCCGGCATGGCGCTGGTCATTGCCGTGGTCGCCGCCGCGGCGGGCATCCTTGAGCTGCGCCGGCGCTTTGCGGGTGCCGCCGTCTTTGCCGTCTTCGGCGTCGTGGGCCTCGCGGCGGTCCTGACCCGCGCGCAGGTTACCGCAGCCGCCGTCGCACTTCCGCTCCTGGCCGCCGGAATTGGCATCGCGGTGCTGCTGAAGCTGGTCAGGCGCCTCGCCGCGGTGGACGGTGCAGGGCAGGCCGGCGAAGGCCCGGCCCGCCGGGGCTTTTTCCAAGTGCTGGGAGGCACGGCCGCCGGCGTCGTGGTGGGTGGCGCTGTCGTCGCGGTCTGGCGGGGCGGGGCCGCAGGCGTCAACGAGGTCCGCCGGACCCTGCAGCTCCCCAAGGCGAAGTCCCCGGCGCCAGCCATTCCGGCAGGAGCCGACCTCGGGTTGGCGGGCGTGGCCCCGCTGGTCACGCCTAATCCCGATTTCTACCGCATTGATACTGCGTTGTCCGTACCCGTGCTTGATTCCCGCGAATGGAAGCTCAAGGTCACCGGGCTGGTGGAACGCGAGGTGGAGCTCACCTTCGACGACCTCCTGGCCAAGCCCCTGGTCGAGCGGCACGTGACGATCGCCTGCGTTTCCAACGAGGTGGGTGGCGGCCTGATCGGCAACGCCCGCTGGCTGGGCTGGCCGGTCCGGGAGCTGCTGGCGATGGCCGGGCCCAGGCCGGAGGCGGACATGGTCCTGTCCCGGAGCGCGGACGGCTTTACGGCCAGCACCCCGCTGGAAGTGCTGACCGACAGGCGCGATGCGCTGCTCGCCGTCGGCATGAACGGCGAACCGCTTCCGCTCGAACACGGCTTCCCCGTGCGCATGATCGTCCCCGGGCTGTACGGGTACGTCTCCGCGACAAAGTGGCTCATCGAACTCAAGGTCACCAGGTTCGCGGACGACGTGGCCTACTGGACGCCACGCGGCTGGTCGGAGCGCGGCCCCATCAAGCTCTCATCCCGCATCGACGTGCCCCGCAACGGTGCCTCGGTGCCGGCCGGAAAGGTTCTCGTCGGGGGTGTGGCCTGGGCGCAGCACACGGGAGTCGGCAAGGTTGAACTGCGTGTGGACCGGGGGAACTGGCAGCCGGCCCGGCTGGCTCCCGGCATCTCGGTGGACACGTGGTACCAGTGGGAGCTCGGCGTTGACCTGCAGCCCGGCGAACACGAGGTGCAGGTGCGGGCCACGGACCGGAGGGGAACCGTGCAGGTGGAGGAGCGGCGCCCGGTGGCCCCGGACGGTGCCACTGGCCTTCACACCATTAGACTGGACGTGAAAACGTAGCCTACCTAAGGCCGGACCATGCACAGCCATTCGCAGCCGCACGGCGATGTAGCCGCACCTTCTGCCGGACCCATTGCCGCCGCACCTCCCGCCGGCGCCGCTACCCATCAGCACGGCACCCATGAACATGGAACGCACGGCCACACCGCTCACCACAGCGTCGTGGATCACCGGGAGGCGGTCAGGGAGCTCCTTGAACCGCTGCTCTCACCGGGGCGGACCGAAAGGATTCCGCTCGTCCAGGCCCTGGGCCGCGGACTGGCGGAAGACATCACGGCGCCGATAAGCCTGCCGCCGTTTCCCAACTCCCAAATGGACGGCTTTGCGATCCGCTCCCGGGACGTGCCCGACGGCGGCGCGCACCTACGCGTCGCGGCCCCCGTACCGGCTGGCGCAAGTCCCGCGCCCCTGCAGCCCGGCACGGCCGTCCCCATCATGACCGGCGCCATGCTGCCCAGCGGGGCAGACGCCGTCGTGCCCGTTGAGCGCGCCGTTCCGTCCGCCTTTCCGGCCCCGGGCGAGGAAGCCGAGGTGCAACTGCCGGCCACGGCAGCCGGGACGTTTATCCGCGCCGTCGGAAGCGACATCGAGGCCGGCCGGCAGGCCCTGGCCGCAGGAACGTGCCTGGGTCCGGCCCAGCTCGGCCTGCTCGCGGCGCTGGGGTTGCCGGACGTCCTGGTGCACAAGCCGCTGTCCGTCCTGCTGGTGACCACCGGCGACGAGGTGGTGGAACCCGGGGAAACCCTGACGGAAGGCAAAATCTACGATGCCAACGGAACCCTCCTTGAGTCCGCACTGCGGCAGGCAGGGCTTGCCGTAACCAGGGCCGGAATTTCCGCCGACAGCCCGGACGCCCTGCGGACGCTGCTGAGGACCCACACATCTGCAGTGGACCTGATTGTCAGCACCGGGGGAGTCAGCAAGGGGGCGTATGAGGTGGTGCGGCAGGCCATGGAGGGCCAGGACGTAACATTCCAGCACGTCGCCATGCAGCCCGGCGGCCCCCAGGGGCTTGGAATGTTCGACGGCGTCCCCCTCCTTGCGTTCCCCGGGAACCCCGTCAGCTGCCTCGTTTCTTTTGAAATGTTTCTCCGGCCGGTGCTCGGGGAACTCTTTGGTGCGCCGGCGCCCAGGCCCGCAATCCGGGCCCGGTTGGGGCAGCCGCTGACCTCCCCGGCCGGCAAGCACCAGGTCCGGCGGGGGTCACTGCAGGCGGACGGGACAGTCCGGCTGCAGGGCGGCGAAAGCTCCCACCTGGTGCAGGCGCTGGCCCACTCGAACGCCCTCGTGCACATTCCTGCCGGCACCGCCGTTCTTAACGAGGGCGCCGAAGTGGAAGTATGGATGTTGTGACTGCAGAACATGACCACGGCGCCCTGACTCATCTGCGCCGTGACGGCACCGCCCAGATGGTGGATGTCTCAGAAAAGCCGGAGACCACGCGCGAGGCCACGGCCACGGCGACCGTCCACAGCACCGCCGAAGTCCTGGCGCTGCTCGGCACCGGTGGCCTGCCGAAGGGTGACGCCCTGGCGGTGGCCCGCGTTGCCGGAATCATGGCGGCGAAGAAGACTCCTGAGCTGATCCCGTTGTGCCACCCGCTGCCGATTTCCAAGGTGACGGTCGACTTCGAGCTCGGTCCCGAGACAGTGGACATCCTGGCTACCGTCAAGACCCGCGGCGTGACCGGCGTCGAAATGGAGGCCCTCACGGCTGCCTCCGTGGCAGCGCTGAGCGTGTACGACATGATCAAGGCCGTGGACAAGCACGCCGTCGTCACCGACATCAAGGTGCTGGCCAAGAGCGGCGGCAAGAGCGGGGACTGGACCCTGTGAGCAGCGCCGATTCGACAACTGGGCCCAACGCCAGGACCAGGTCGGCGCATGTCCACGGCGAAGTGCAGGGCCGCAAGGCCGGCGTCGTCATCGCGTCAACGCGCGCGGCCTCCGGCGTCTACCAGGACGAAACCGGGCCGGTCATCACCGACTGGCTCACCGAACACGGCTTCGTGCCGTATCCGGTCATGGTGGTGCCGGACGGCGAGCCCGTGGGGGCTGCCATCCGGGCGCTCCTGACCCAGGAACCCGCCGTCGTCATCACCAGCGGCGGCACCGGCCTGAGCCCGGATGACCGGACGCCGGAAATGACGCTGCCGCTGCTGGACCGCGAAATTCCCGGCATCATGGAAGGCATCAGGCAGGTTGGAACGGCCAAGACGCCGCATGCAATGCTGAGCAGGGGGCATGCCGGTTCAGCCGGCCGGACTTTTATCATCAACCTGCCCGGATCACCCAAGGGGGTCATGGACGGCCTGTCCGTCCTGGACCCGGTGATCGGGCACCTGTGCGACCAGTTGGAGGGCGGACATGGCCACTGAGGCATCGTTCGAAGTAGTACACGCGGTGCTCAGCACCGAACCCATCTCCGTGGACCAGGCGATCGCCGCCGTGGAGTCGGAGACCGCCGGCGCCGTGGTCAGCTTCAGCGGCGTGGTCCGGAACCACGACGGCGGCAAGCCGGTGGACCGGCTCAGCTACAGCGCCCACCCGACGGCCCGGAAGGTGCTGGACGACGTCGTCAGGCAGCTGGTCGCGGAGCAGGCCGAAGCGGCCGGGACTGAGGGATCTGATGTTGGGAACCCGCCGGTCCGGATCTGGGTCGCGCACCGGGTGGGCCCGCTGGAGATCGGCGATCCCGCCCTCGTCTGTGCCGTGGCGGCAGCCCACCGCGGGCAGGCCTTTGCCGTATGCTCCGAGCTGGTGGACCGGGTCAAGGCCCAGGTGCCGATCTGGAAGGAACAGTTCTTCAGCGACGGCACCGTTGAATGGGTCGGCGCCGGGGAGTAACGGCTGGAGGGCCGGGGAATAGGGGCCTTGGGGCGCACACGCCCTGCGTGAGGTAACGCATGCCCTCCGGTTCCGTCCGGCGCACGCGCGAACGGTAGTGTTGAATCCATGACCCAACAACTTCCTGTCGCCGTTCTGGGCGCAAACGGGCGCATGGGCGCCGAAGCCGTGAAAGCTGTGGAGGCCGCTCCGGACATGAAGCTCGTCGCCGCGCTGGGACGCGGTGACTCCCTTGATTCCCTCATCGACGCCGGTGCCCGGTATGTCGTGGACCTCACCGTTCCGGAGAGCACCGAGGAGAATGTCCGCTTCGCCGTCGAAAACGGCATGCACGCGGTGGTAGGGACCACGGGCTGGGACCTGGGCAGGCTGGAGTCGCTGGAGACTCTGCTGGTCGGCCACCCGGAGGTCGGTGTGCTGATTGCGCCCAACTTCGCCCTGGGCTCGGTGCTCACGTCGGCGTTTGCCGCCAAGGCGGCCAAGTATTTCGAATCCGTGGAGATCATCGAGCTCCACCACCCGGACAAGGTTGACGCGCCCTCGGGCACCGCGGTCCGCACCGCCCAGCTGGTGGCGGCGGAGCGTGAGGCGGCCGGCGTTGGCCCCAGCCCCGATGCCACCACCACTGAGCTGGCCGGCGCCCGCGGCTGCAAGGTGGACGGCGTGCGCGTGCACAGCGTCCGGCTCCGCGGGCTCGTGGCACATCAGGAGGTCCTGCTCGGCGGGCCGGGGGAGCAGCTGACGCTCCGTCACGACTCGTTCGACCGGGCTTCGTTCATGCCCGGCGTCCTGCTGGGCGTGCGGAGCGTCGCAGCGCACCCGGGGCTCACGGTCGGCCTGGACGGTTACCTGGACCTGGGGCTGTAAGGCAGTGAAACCGCTTCTTGGCTGGCTGCGGACAAACCGCACCAAGATCTGGGTGGGTGCGGTGACGCTCCTGCTGGTCTTCTACCTTGTGGTGTCGTTCCAGCGTTCGGTTCTGCTGCTGTCGGATCCCGAACCTGTGGCGAAGGCCATCGGCGCGGCGTACCTGGTGCTGCCGGTGATCGGCGCCTGGGCGCTGATCCGGGAACTTCTCTTCGGAGCCCGGACCGAACAGATGGCTCGGGTGCTCGAGGCCGAAGGCGGACTGCCGGAGGATAACCTGCCCCGCACGCCGGCCGGCCGGATCATCAGGGCCGCCGCCGACCAGGAGTTCGAGAAGTACCGCGCGGAAACGGAGGCGGCACCTGACGACTGGCGGTCCTGGTTCCGGCTCAGCTGCGCCTACGACGCTTCCGGTGACCGGAAGCGGGCGCGCTCGTCCATGCGCGACGCCGTGCGGTTGTTCCGCGCATCGGGGGATGCGGTAGCCCGCTAAAGGCAGGCACCCAGGCCTGTCTCAGCGGATCCCGGCGCGCTGGTGCCGGCCCACCTGGTTAGCTGCGTGCGCCAGCCATTCCAGCGGTCCCCGCCATTTGAGGACCGCGAAGACCATTCCGATCACGATGGCCAGCGCCGCGTGGGCGAAGTACATCCCGTCCTCCGTCCAGCCCACGGGCAAGGGCTTGAGGTGGAAGGACGCCACAACGCAGACGTGGGCGGTGTACAGCGTCAGCGTCATGGCTCCGGGCCCCCGCAGCGGAAGCAGGAGGTCCAGAGCCAGCCACTGCCCCAGCCGGCCCACCAGAAGGCAAAGGCCGACGACGGCGGCCGCCACACCGCTGGTATGCAGCAGGTCCAGCGTGGTTCCGGAGTGGGGGGCGCTGCTGGCCAGCCACCACCACGATCCTTCCTGGCGGACGCCGGCCAGATTGACCTGCAGGAGGCTGGCCAGCGGATAGTTGGGGTCCGTGAGGATGTCCTGCAGGGCGGCGCGGCCGCCCCATTGCTCCATCGCCGCCGTCCCCAGGACTTTGGCAAAGGCCGCCGCCGCAATGCCGCCGAACAGCAGCAACACCGGAACGATCGCCGAGGTCAGCGCGAGCCGGCCGATGATGAGCCCCACCAGCAGGTACGAAATCCACTGGAACACCGGGTAGTAGCCGGTCAGGAACAGGTCGCCGAGCAACTGGCCGGGCGTGGTGAGGTCTTCCCAGCCGGGATTGTGGCTGAGCTGCAGCGGCGGCTCTGAGGCCATGAGCCAGGGGCGCAGCAGGAAGGAAATCAGCGGGGAGAGCAGGATCCAGCCCGCCGCCCAGGCGCACAGGGCCTTCACGCGCAGCCCGATGAACGGGAGCACGCAGAGGAACAGCACCGCGTAATGCACAAGGATTACCGCGACGTTGACGTCCAGTCCGCCGAGCGTTAGCCCGACGACGGCAATCACCAGGGCACGCATCGCGATGCCGCGCCGCGCGGCCGTGAGTGCGGGGCCGTCGGGAGGCTGCTGTTTGCCAGTGGACAAGGCGAGCCCGATGCCCGCGAGCACCGCAAACAGGGCGGCAGCGCGGCCGGAGAATGTCAGGCCCACCCAGGTGGGGGTCAGTGCCGCATTGGACTCGAACGTCGGGAGCAGGTGCGTGGCCATCATGCCCAGCAGGGCCAGGCCGCGGGCAGCGTCAATACCGGCCAGACGGACACCAGCCGCCGGCCCCTTCGCTGTTTTGGACGATGCAGCCGTGCTCCGCGAGGTCATGATGTGATCGTCTCACATGGCACTCCGGCCGGGCGTTTCATGAACTGTTGTCTTCGGAGCCCGGGTCCTGCTGGGCTCTGCCCGGTCCTGCTCGGCGCTGCCCGGAAGAAGGGCGAGTCTTGTATTCGAATATATGTTCGAATAGAATTCCCGCATGAAGAAGTCATCCGGGCGTTCCGCAGCGCAGCAGCTCGAACAGGGGCGTGAGCCCGGCGGTTCCCGGCTCAACAGTGATCCCCTCCAGCCTCAAACGCCTGGGGCTGATGGGTACAACGGCCGCGTACGTGGAAGCGCGCCCGGGGGCCGTGTGCGAAGCGATCCTCGTATTGTCGCGCCGCGCAGAATCGATCCGCGCGGAATCGATCGCCGCAGTGTCGATCCGGGCAGTGTCGATCCGCGCAAGGCTGGGCCAGCCACGACTGAGGCGTCAATGACTGATCCCCTCGGGGCAGATCCACTCAAAGGGCAGATCCACTCAAGGGCAGATCCATCGGGGGCAGATTCAGGAAAGGGCGGTCCGCCCAAGGGTGACCCCCTGAAGGCGATGAGCCCCGGTGTGGTGGACTACCTCTTCCGGCAGCTCGTCGCGGGGGAGCCGGCCGAAGACGTCCAGTGGGGCCGCGAAGGCGTTGCGCTGTCGGACCAGCCGCCCGGCGCGGAGCTCGCGCGCCGGCTGTCCGAAACGGATATTGACGCGCTGACGCCCACCGAGCTGTTCCACTACGTCCGCGCCGCCCAGCGCCTTGCCTTGTGGGCTGAATCGCTGCGGGAGGCGGCCGTGGAGCGATACTGCTCGGGTGCCGACCCCTCCTAGTGTCCACCCGGCCTGGTGTCCATGCGGCCTGGTGCTGGTTTTTCCTGGTGCGTGCCCGACTGGTGCAGGTCTCTCGTCGTGCCGGTTCTTCCCGGTACGGACTTCGGCTGGGTGAACCCCTACGGCTGGCAGGGGGACTATTCGTCGGGGAACGCCCGTGTGGCAGGGGATCCGGCCCGGGCGCGCCCGGCCTAGGATGGGCTCGTGACAGCACCTTCGACAGCACCCGTGACAGCGCCGCTGACCGTCTCCGTCGTCCAGTACGCCGCCCTGGCCGGAGGCATCGAAGCCAACGTGCCGGAGCATGTGCGCCTCATCGAGGACGCCGACTCGCACGGGGCCCGGCTCGTGGTCTTTCCCGAGCTGTCCCTCACGGGCTATGGCCTGCCGCTGCTTCGCGGCGATCGCGGACCGGGGGAAGACCAGGGGAGCGGTGACCAGGGAGGCGCGGAGCAGGAAAGCGCTGGGCAGGAAAGCGCTGTGCAGGGAAGCGCCGGGCAGGAAAGCGCCGGGCAGGAAAGCGCTGTGCAGGGAAGTGGTGGCCAGTGGGTGGTGCCCGCCGACCGCCGTTTGGCCCCCATTCGGGAGATCTGCCGCAGAACCGGCATCACCGCCGTCGTCGGGGCACCCGTCCGGGAAGCGGACGGTACACCGCGGCTCGCATCCCTCGCGATACACCCGAACGGCGTGGAAGAGGCCGCCTTCAAGGCGCACCTTCACGGCGACGAAGAGTCCATATTTGAGGCAGGTCCGGGATATGATGCAGCGCCCGAAAAGCCGGCCATGCCGGATCGCGAAGCCAGGCCTGGCCACGAAGCCATGGCCGAACATGAACCCGTGCCCGAACATGAACCCATGCCGGAACATGCGGCGGGCCCTGAGCCGCTGCTGCTGGACGTCGACGGCTGGAAGATTGCTTTGGCCATCTGTTTCGATGCAGCCCATCCGGCACATTCCGGCGCTGCTGCCGCCGCCGGAGCCGACGTGTACGCAGTTTCGGCGCTCTACACGCAGGAGGAAGGCCACCGGCTCGGGCTGCACCTGGGAGCCCGGGCCATGGATAACCGCATGTACAGCGTCCTTGCCAACCTGGGTGGCCGCACGCCGCTGGGGCAGTCCTGCGGTCTCAGCGGTTTCTGGGGACCCGACGGGCTGTCGATGCAGCAGGCAGGCGGCACCGGAACCGAAGTGGTCACTGCGGTGCTGCGGCGGGGTTCCCTGAACCGGTACCGCTAACCGGCCCCGTGCCGGCATCTGCGCCGCAATTTGACGATCATCACGGGGCTGCCATTGTCCTAACCTGCACGTGACAGGGTAACGTTTTTCCCATGGCTGACACTTCCGCGAACATTCCTGCCCTGGGCACCCTCCTGACCGCCATGGTCACCCCGTTCACAACGGACGGCAAGGTCGATTACCAGCAGGCCGCGGAACTGGCCACCAAGCTCGTTGACGACGGCTGCGATGGCCTCGTCGTGACGGGCACCACCGGCGAGACATCCACCCTCACTGACGAGGAAAACCTCGGCATGTTCCGTGCCGTGAAGGAAGCAGTCGGTGGGCGGGCCGCCATCATCGCCGGCACCGGGACCAACGACACCGCCCACTCCGTGCACCTGTCCCAGGAAGCCGCCAAGCTGGGCGTCGACGGCCTGCTGATCGTCACCCCCTACTACAACAAGCCCAGCCAGGCCGGCGTCCGGGCCCACTTTGAGACCGTCGCGTCCGCCACGGACCTGCCTGTCATGCTCTACGACATCCCCGGACGGTCCTCCATCGAGATCGCCCCGGACACCATGATCCGCCTGGCCCAGCACCCGAACATCGTGGCCGTCAAGGACGCCAAGGCGGACTTCGCCGCGGCCACCCGCGTGCTGGCCGAGACCGACCTTGCCTTCTACTCCGGCGACGACGGCCTGACCCTGCAGTGGATGGCCATGGGCGCCGTCGGCCTCGTGGGCGTCACTACGCACGTCGCCACCCGCCGCTTTCGGGAGCTCATTGACGCGGTCAATGCGAACGACCTCGGAACGGCCCGCAAGATCAACTTCGAGCTTGAGCCGGTGGTCCGCGCAACGATGACCCGCGTCCAGGGTGCCGTCGCCGCGAAGCAAATTCTTAAATGGCAGGGAGTCCTGCCCAACTCGATTGTCCGCTTGCCCCTCGTGGAGCCGGATGAAGCCGAGATCGAAACCATCCGCGAGGACTTGGCGGAGGGAGGGCTGGTCTTTTCCTGACGGACTGAGACCGGCACTCTTCCGTCTGGAAAGAAGTGCATTATGACCCAAGTAGCCCTCCCCGGCCTCGTTACGCCTCCCCGCCTTCCCCAAGGCACCCTGCGGATTGTTCCGCTGGGCGGGCTCGGCGAAATCGGCCGGAACATGGCTGTGTTCGAAATCGACGGCAAGCTGCTGGTTGTCGACTGCGGTGTCCTGTTCCCCGAGGAAACCCAGCCCGGCGTTGACCTGATCCTGCCTGATTTCTCGTACATCGAGGACCGGCTCGACGACATCGTCGCCGTCATCCTGACGCACGGCCACGAGGACCACATCGGAGCCGTTCCGTACCTTTTGCGGCTCCGCAACGACATCCCGCTCGTCGGGTCGCAGCTGACCTTGGCCCTGGTTGAAGCCAAGCTTCAGGAGCACCGGATCAAGCCCTACACCCTGTCCGTCAAAGAGGGGCAGGTGGAACAGTTCGGCCCCTTCCAGTGCGAATTCGTTGCGGTCAACCACTCCATCCCTGACGCCCTGGCGGTTTTCCTCCGCACGGCCGGCGGCACGGTGCTGCACACGGGTGACTTCAAAATGGACCAGCTGCCCCTCGACGGGCGCATCACCGATCTCCGGCACTTTGCCAAGCTGGGTGAAGAGGGCGTGGACCTGTTCATGTCCGACTCCACCAACGCCGACGTTCCCGGATTCACCACGGCGGAGAAGGAGATCGGCCCCACCCTGGACCGGCTCTTTGCCCAGGCCAGCAAGCGCATCATCGTGGCGTCGTTCTCCTCGCACGTCCACCGGGTGCAGCAGGTCCTGGACGCAGCGTACAAGCACGGCCGCAACGTCGCCTTCGTGGGTCGTTCCATGGTGCGGAACATGGCCATCGCCGCCAAGCTCGGGTACCTGCACGTGCCGGACGGCATCCTCGTGGACCTGAAGAACATCGACACCCTGCCCGACAACCGGGTGGTCCTGATGTCCACCGGTTCCCAGGGGGAGCCCATGGCCGCGCTGTCGCGCATGGCCAACGGCGACCACCGCGTTGTGGTGGGCCAGGGCGACACCGTCATCCTCGCCTCAAGCCTCATCCCCGGCAACGAGAACGCGGTGTTCCGCATCATCAACGGCCTGCTGAAGCTTGGCGCCGACGTGATCCACAAGGGCAACGCCAAGGTCCACGTGTCCGGCCACGCCGCGGCGGGGGAGCTGCTCTACTGCTACAACATCCTCGAGCCCCTCAACGCCATGCCGGTGCACGGCGAAACCCGGCACCTCATCGCCAACGGCAGGATCGCTGAGGAGTCGGGCGTGCCGACCGCCAGCGTCCTGCTGGCAGACAACGGCACGGTCATCGACCTCCGCGACCATCAGGCCGACATCGTGGGCCAGGTCGAGGTCGGCTTCGTGTACGTGGACGGCTCCAGCGTCGGCGAAATCACCGACGCCGACCTCAAGGACCGCCGCGTCCTGGGCGATGAAGGCTTCATCTCCATCATCACGGTCATAAACCGGGCCACCGGCAAGGTCGTCTCCGGCCCCGAGATCCACGCCCGCGGCGTCGCCGAGGACGACTCCGTCTTCGATGACATCATCCCCAAGATCAACGCCGCACTGGAGGAGGCCGTGCTCAGCAACGCGGACCACACCAACCACCAGCTGCAGCAGATCGTTCGCCGGGTCATCGGCACCTGGGTCAACCGGAAGCTGCGCCGGCGCCCCATGATCATCCCGGTCGTCCTGGAGGCCTAACTGCCGGTTTCGGGGGCTGGGCACGGCAGAACAGCGCTGAACACAGCCCCCGAAGGCCCGGAAATCCGGGGTCCTTCGGCCCCAGTGGAGTACCGTGGCAGATATGGCCACTCGTACTTCCCCCGCGCCAAAACGTACCTCCAGCAGTAAATCCGGCGCATCCACCGGCCGCAGCGGCTCGTCGGCAGCCAAGTCCGGCCGGGCCGGATCGTCCGGCGGCACTGCCCGCACACGCCAGCTTCCCGCCGTCGAACACCGGCAGCCGTGGCTGCTGCGCGTGGCTGGCGGGGCCTGGCAGGGCATCGGCCACCTCGTGGGCGGGGGAGTGCGCCGCATCGGGCAGGACGTCAGCGACGTGGCGCCCGAGGACCGGCGTGACGGGGCAGCGCTCTTCAACCTGGCGCTGGCAGTGTTCATCGCCACGTTCGCCTGGTGGGGTCTCCGCGGCTGGTTCCCGGACGCCGTCTACGCGGTTGTCAACGGCACCTTCGGCTGGATGTCGCTGGTTCTTCCGCTCATGCTCTTCGTGTGCGCGTGCCGGCTGTTCAGGCATCCCGTGGACGGCCGCGGAAACAACCGGGTGGGCATCGGCTTCCTCATCATGACGTTCGCCGGCTGCGGCATAGCGCACATCGTGGGCGGCCAGCCGACCGTCAGCGAGGGCTTCGACGGGCTGCGGCAGGCCGGCGGCATGCTGGGATTCCTGGCAGCCGCACCGCTCGCCGCCATTCACCCCGCCGTTCCGGTGGTCCTCTACGGTCTGCTGGCCTTCGTTTCGCTGCTCATCGTGACGGCCACGCCGTTCGGGGCCATACCGCGCCGGCTGCGCGCAGCCTATGAGCACCTGATGGGCATCGACCTCCAGGAGAATGACGGCGACGTCCACGACCGCAGCTACCTGTACGAAAACACCCCTCCCGCGCCGAAGAAGAAGCGCAAGCGCCTCTTTGGCAAGGATGAGGAAGCCGATCCCCGCCTCGAGGGCTACGTCGGAGACGAAGCGTTTGAGCATGCGGTAATCGACGACGACGACGCGGCACCTGCCGCCCGCAAGGAACCGCCCGCTGTGGCCCCCGGAGTCCGCCGGCCCACCCAGGCGGAGATCGCCGTCGAAAAGATCAAGGCCGCCCAGGGGCTGGGCGCCAAGGGCGCCGACACCGAGAACGCCACCGAGGCGATCCCGCTGGTGGCCCCGGGCATGGCCGGAGGGGCGGGCGCATCCGGTGCGGCTCCGGCCGCTCCAGTGCACGTGCCCTCCAAGCCCGTGGCACCTGCCCCGGCGCCCACTCCCATTCCGCAGCGCACGGAGCAACTGTCGCTCGCCGGCGACGTCACCTACACATTGCCGTCCTCCGATGTGCTGACCCCCGGTTCCATTCCCAAGGAGCGCACGGAGGCGAATGACGCCGTCGTGGCCGCCCTGACCGACACGCTCCAGCAGTTCAACGTGGACGCCACGGTCACCGGCTTCAGCCGGGGTCCGACCGTCACCCGGTACGAGATTGAACTGGCGCCCGGCACCAAGGTCGAGCGCGTCACAGCCCTGTCCAAGAACATCTCCTATGCTGTCGCCTCGAGCGATGTGCGCATCCTCAGCCCCATCCCGGGCAAGTCCGCCATCGGCATCGAGATCCCCAACACGGACCGCGAGACGGTGTCGCTCGGCGATGTCCTGCGCAGCCAGAACGCCCGCCGCACGGACCACCCCATGGTCATGGGCGTCGGCAAGGACGTCGAAGGCGGCTACGTCGTGGCCAACCTCGCGAAGATGCCCCATCTGCTGGTTGCCGGTGCCACCGGCGCCGGTAAGTCCTCCTTCGTGAACTCCATGATCACGTCGCTGCTGATGCGCGCCACGCCGGATGAGGTCCGCATGGTCATGGTGGACCCCAAGCGCGTGGAACTCACTGCCTACGAAGGCGTGCCGCACCTCATCACGCCCATCATCACCAACCCCAAGAAGGCCGCCGAGGCGCTGCAGTGGGTGGTCCGCGAAATGGACGCCCGCTACGACGACCTCGCCAATTACGGCTTCAAGCACATCGACGACTTCAACAAGGCCGTCCGGGCAGGCAAGGTCCAGCCGCCGGTTGACTCCAAGCGCGTCATCCGGCCCTACCCCTATCTCCTGGTGATCGTGGACGAGCTCGCGGACCTGATGATGGTGGCACCCCGCGACGTCGAGGATTCCATTGTCCGCATCACGCAGCTGGCCCGTGCCGCCGGCATCCACCTCGTGCTGGCCACCCAGCGGCCCTCCGTGGACGTGGTCACCGGCCTGATCAAGGCCAACGTGCCCTCCCGCATGGCCTTCGCCACGTCCTCCGTGACCGATTCCCGCGTGGTCCTGGACCAGCCCGGTGCCGAAAAACTGATCGGGCAGGGTGACGCGCTGTTCCTGCCCATGGGCGCCTCCAAGGCGATGCGTGTCCAGGGCGCCTGGGTCAGCGAGTCCGAGATCCACAAGGTGGTTGAGCACGTCAAGGGCCAGCTCCAGGCCGTCTACCGGGACGACGTTGCCCCCGAAGCTGAAAAGAAGCAGATCGACGACGACATCGGGGACGACCTCAAGGTGCTGCTGCAGGCCACGGAGCTGGTGGTCACCACCCAGTTCGGTTCGACGTCCATGCTCCAGCGCAAGCTCCGGGTCGGGTTCGCGAAGGCCGGCCGCCTGATGGACCTGCTCGAATCACGCGGCGTCGTCGGGCCGTCGGAAGGTTCCAAGGCGCGTGACGTGCTGGTCAAGCCGGACGATCTTGCCGCCGTGCTGGCTGCCATGAAGGGCCAGGAGGCGCCGGCCACGGCTGATTCGCAGACCGCCGCACTCAGCGACAACGCCAACGCCAACATCGCCCAGGGCGGCTACGCCGAGGACCTCGTCGCCGCCGACCTCGACAACCGCACCCAGAGCACCGACTATTACGACGGCGCCGACGGTTCGGACGGCGACGAGGACGGTTCCGAGGACGCCTGGTCCCTCACCGGCCGGTAGGCCTGAGACGGTAGCCTAGAAGGGTGACTAGCACCGAAGCGACCGCGGCCGGCTCCAACAGCTCCGGGATCTGGAATCTTCCCAACATCCTCACGATGCTGCGCATCGTGCTGGTGCCGTTCTTCGTGTGGTTCCTCATCGCCGATGCCCCGGCCCTGCACAGCGAGTCGACCGGATGGCGCTGGGCCGCCGTGGCGGCCTTCGCCGTCGCCATCTACACGGACAAGCTCGACGGCGACATCGCCCGCAGCAGGGGACTGGTCACCGACTTCGGCAAGATTGCCGACCCCATCGCCGACAAGCTGCTGACCGGGTCCGCCCTGGTCATGCTGTCTTTGCTGAATGAGCTGCCCTGGTGGATTACCCTGGTGATCCTCGTCCGCGAGTGGGGGATCACGGCGCTTCGGTTCTTCGTGATCCGCTATGGCGTCATCCCGGCATCGCGCGGCGGCAAGCTCAAGACCGTTGTGCAGACCGTCGCCATTTTCCTTTACCTTCTGCCGCTGGCGTCCATCGCCCCGTGGCTGACCTGGGTGGCCCTCGGTGTGATGCTGGCGGCCGTGCTGATCACGGTCTGGACCGGCGTCGAATACGTTGTTCAGGCCCTGAAGGTCAGGTCTGAGGGGCTCCGCCGGCAGGCACAGGACCTTGGCCGGAAGGACAACGCCCACCAGGAGATCCCTGATCAGGACACCCCAAGGCAGGAGGGCCAGCTGTGACGAATCTGCACCGGGTCGCCGGGGAAGCCGTTGCGGCGGCAGTCGCGCGCGGCGTCACCGTGGCCACCGCTGAGTCACTGACCGCGGGCATGGTCGCTGCCGTCCTGGCCGACACCGCCGGGGCGTCTGCCATGCTGCAGGGCGGCGTGATTTCCTACAACAACACCGTGAAGCGCGACGTTCTTGGCGTCCCGCAGGCGCTGCTGGATGCCGTCGGATCGGTGGATGAAGCGGTGGCCGCCGCCATGGCGGAAGGGGCGCGGCGGGTATGCGGGGCAGACCTCGCCGTCTCCACCACGGGGGTAGCCGGACCCGATGCCCATGACGGCAAGGCCGTGGGGACGGTTTTTGTGGGGGTCGCCACCCCGGAAGGCGCGCACGCCTTTCCCTACAGCTTCCAGGGTACGCGGGCTGAGATCCGCGGCCTCGCCTGCGGCGCCGCGCTGGAGCGTCTTCAGGAAGCTCTCGGTGCGCTGGGCTGACACTCCGGCATGCTGCCGATTTACCGGCGGGTCGCCCGCTGGCTGCGCTAAGCTACCGGAAGTAAGGTTGCCGGGAACAAAAAGCGATTCCGAATAGTTGTCACATTGTGTCGCCTCTCCTTGAGGGAGGCGCCTAGGATGAAGAGAACATATGCGGTTTACGTCACAGTAGGCCGGAACCATGAGGGAGCAAGGCGATACAGATGGTAAAGCAGCCCGTGTCCGTAAACGGCGTTGTCCGCTGGAAGGACGTGGGCCTCGCCGATCAGGCCAAGAGCGAACAGAAGGAGCGCAAGATGGTAGTACTTCGTCACGAAATCGGTGATGTCCTGCGCGATGTCCGCCAGCGTCAGGGGCGTACCCTCCGCGAAGTCTCGCACAGTGCCCGGGTGTCCCTGGGTTATCTGAGTGAAGTGGAACGCGGCCAGAAGGAAGCTTCCTCCGAACTCCTGTCCTCGATCTGCTCGGCGCTGGATGTTCCGCTTTCCAGCATGCTCCGCGAGGTCAGCGACCGCGTGGCTGTTGCTGAAGGCGTTGCGGTGCCGGACACCGTCCCGCAGGAATTCTCCCAGCGTTACGCCCGTGACCTGGAGCGTGACCTGAACACCGAGCTCAACAGCGACCTCGCCACGGAACTGCTCTCAGGCGCAAGGTAAAAAAGCAAGGTAAAAACGGGGCCCGGCAGCAAAAGCCGGGCAGCCCAAACCCGGGAATCCGGACCACCTAACTACAACCGAAGGCCTCCGGCTCTGTGCCGGAGGCCTTCGCTGTGCCTGAAGCAGGCTAGGGACCGCCTCAAAGCGGTTAGGGAGCGCCGTCGCGGGGGAATCCGTCGCGTTCGTAAGTGGCGTTGAGCTTTGCCATGTAGCCGGCCAGCGCTTCGAGGTCCGCCACCGGCCATTCGCCCAGCCGCTCGCGGAAGACCTGCCGCCGGGCATCCTGCACCTGGTGCATCTTCTCTTCGCCTTCGGCGGTGAGCCTGATGGTCTGGGCGCGGCCGTCGAGGGGGTCGGCTTCCTTGGCTACCAGTCCGATGCTTTCAAGGAAAGCGATTTGCCGGCTGACGGAAGGCTTGCCGACGCCGATGCAGGAGGCAAGTTCGGTCAGCCGGATGGGCCCGTTCTTGCGGATCACGGTCAGCAGGCCATAGGCGGCGGGCTCCATGTCCGGGTGGACCTCGCGGGACAGCTGCTGGGAAATGGACCGCGCGCGGCGCCAGAAGATGCTGATCTGATGCTCCACGTTGGTCAGCGCCGCATCAAGTATGTCCTCGACGGGGGCAGCGGTTTCGGGGGCTTCAGCGGGGTTGCTCATGGCAACCATTCTAGAGTCAGCGTCCGTGAGAGACTCTATTTCGTGAGGATTAGTGATTTCTGGCGGCTGATGGACGACGAGTTCGGCTCAGGCTACTCGCGGGTGCTGGGCGGGTCCCTCGTCCTTGCCGGCGTCGGCGGCCGGACGGCAGCCCAGGCCCTCGCGGCGGGTATCAATCCGCGGGACATCTGGCTGGCGGTGTGCGACGTCCAGGACGTCCCGGAGGAGCGGCGCCTCGGCCGTGACATCAAGCCGCGCCAGGACGGGCCGGACCTGGCCTAGGACGTCCCCGACCCGCGCGCGAAGCAGCTGACACGCCGACCGGTTGTTCGAATATCTGTTCGGGTGCGACTATGCTTTTTGGCAGCGGGTTATCCACATACGCGCGGCTGCCCGCTCAGAATGTCAGCGGGTGGCGCTAGCGTCGGTGATGACAGACAAAGGGCCGCAGAGGCCCCTCCAAAGCGAGAAAGCATTAGAGGTGTGAACCATGGCGGCAGCCCCGGATCGCGAAAAAGCGCTTGAAGCAGCGCTCGCGCAGATTGACAAGCAGTTCGGCAAGGGATCGATCATGCGGCTGGGCGACGAAACACGCGCCCCCATCGAGGTCATCCCCACCGGCTCCATCGCCCTGGACGTCGCGCTCGGAATCGGAGGCCTTCCGCGGGGCCGCGTCATTGAAATCTACGGTCCGGAATCATCAGGTAAAACCACCGTCGCCCTGCATGCCGTGGCCAACGCCCAGCGCAACGGCGGCATCGCCGCGTTCATCGACGCCGAGCACGCCCTCGATCCGGAATACGCCGCCAAGCTTGGCGTGGACACGGACGCACTCCTCGTCTCCCAGCCGGACACCGGTGAGCAGGCCCTGGAGATCATGGACATGCTGGTGGGCTCCGGTTCTCTGGACATCGTGGTTATCGACTCCGTGGCGGCACTGGTGCCGCGCGCGGAAATCGAAGGCGACATGGGCGACAGCCATGTCGGCCTGCAGGCGCGCCTCATGAGCCAGGCGCTGCGAAAGATCACCGGACGCCTGAGCCAGACCAAGACCACCGCCATCTTCATCAACCAGCTGCGCGAAAAGATCGGTGTGTTCTTCGGCTCACCGGAAACCACCACCGGTGGTAAGGCGCTGAAGTTCTATGCCTCGGTGCGTATCGACGTCCGGCGCATCCAGACCCTGAAGGAAGGTGCCGACTCCGTCGGCAACCGCACCAAGGCAAAGATCGTCAAGAACAAGATGGCCCCGCCCTTCAAGGTCGCCGAATTCGACATCATCTACGGCCAGGGCATCTCCCGCGAGGGCGGCATCATCGACATGGGCGTTGAGCACGGCATCATCAAGAAGTCCGGCTCATGGTTCACCTACGACGGCGACCAGCTCGGCCAGGGCATGGAGAACTCGCGCCGCTTCCTGCGCGACAACCCGGAACTGGCGGCGGAACTCGAGCGGCTCATCAAGGAAAAGCTCGGCGTAGGAACCAAACCTGCAGACGCAGAAGCCTCACCGAAGCTGAAGGCCGTTGACGGCTTCTAGCAGACGCCGGTCCTCTCCGGCTTTCGCCAGGGCCGGAGAGGACCGTTCGGCAGGTCCGGCAGGAACCAGTCCGGCAGGGGCCGGACCGGCAGAGGCCGGGCCCGCGTGGAACGGACCGGAACCTGAGGAGGACCGGGAGGCCGATCCGGCGTCGGTGGCGCGTGCCATCGTCCTGCGCCAGCTGACCGCATCGCCCAAGAGCCGGCTGCAGCTGGAGCGTAAGCTGGCCGAGCGCAATGTCCCGGAGGATGTCGCCGCAGCTGTGCTGGACCGGTTCGAAGAGGTCCGGCTCGTGGACGATGCCGAATTCGCAGACATGTGGGTGCGGAGCAGGTCGCAGTCGCGCAGGCTGGCCAAAGGTGCGCTTCGGCGTGAACTCGCGGAAAAGGGCATTGACGCTGACACTGCGGCATCTGCCCTGGCGCAGCTGAGTGACGAGGACGAGGAAGCTGCCGCGCGCCATCTCGTGGAACGCAAGCTGCGGCCGGGAACTGACCTGACCGACCGCGCAGAACGGGACAAGACCACGCGGCGGCTCGCGTCCATGCTCGCCCGCAAGGGGTACCAGCCTTCGCAGGCCTTCCGGATCGTGGGCGAGGTCCTGGACGCTGCGTCCGAAGGTGCCGAACCTACCGCTCACTGGGACTGAGCGCACCCGTTACCCTTAATGGGTGAGTTTGACCTTTCCTTCCCCCGCAGCCGGCACCGAAAACGAAGCAACCGGCGGCGCCGCTGCGCACCGCACCTACCAGGTGCGCACCTTCGGCTGCCAGATGAACGTTCACGACTCCGAGCGCATGGCCGGCATGCTGGAGGCCGCCGGTTACGTCCCGGCCGACGGTGCCCAGGCCGACGTCGTGGTCTTCAACACGTGCGCGGTGCGGGAAAACGCCGACAACAAGCTCTACGGCAACCTCGGCCAGCTGGCGCCCATCAAGGCAGCCAACCCGGGAATGCAGATCGCGGTTGGCGGCTGCCTCGCCCAGAAGGACCGCGAAACCATCCTGAAGAAGGCGCCCTGGGTGGACGCGGTCTTCGGCACGCACAACGTGGGCGCGCTGCCGGCCCTGCTGGACCGGGCCCGCCACAACAACGAGGCCCAGCTGGAGATCCTCGAATCCCTGGACGTCTTCCCGTCCACGCTGCCCACCAAGCGTGACTCCGTCTATTCCGGCTGGGTTTCCATTTCGGTCGGCTGCAACAACACCTGCACGTTCTGCATCGTCCCGTCCCTGCGGGGCAAGGAGAAGGACCGCAGGCCCGGGGAGATCCTCGCCGAGGTCCAGGCGCTGGTGGACGACGGCGCCATCGAAGTGACGCTGCTCGGCCAGAACGTGAACTCGTACGGGGTGGAGTTCGGGGACCGGCAGGCGTTCTCCAAGCTGCTGCGCGCCTGCGGTGAGATCCCGGGCCTTGAACGGGTACGCTTCACCAGCCCGCACCCGGCTGCTTTCACCGATGACGTCATCGACGCGATGGCGGAAACGCCCAACGTCATGCCGCAGCTGCACATGCCGCTCCAGTCCGGTTCGGACAAGGTGCTGCGGGACATGAAGCGTTCCTACCGGTCGGCAAAGTTCCTCGGCATCCTCGACAAGGTCCGTGCCAAGATGCCGCACGCCGCGATCTCCACCGACATCATCGTCGGTTTCCCGGGCGAAACCGAGGAGGACTTCCAGGCGACCCTGGACGTCGTCGAAAAATCGCGCTTCGCCACGGCGTTCACCTTCCAATACTCCAAGCGGCCCGGCACCCCGGCCGCGGACCTGCCGGACCAGCTGCCCAAGGCCGTGGTGCAGGAACGCTTTGAGCGCCTCACCGCGCTGCAGGACCGCATCGCGGCGGAAGAGAACGCCAAGCAGCTGGGGCGCCGCGTCGAGGTCATGGTCACCGCCCAGTCCGGCCGGAAGTCCGAGGAAACCCACCGCCTCTCCGGCCGGTCCCAGGACCAGCGCCTGGTCCACTTCACGGTGCCCGGGGGGGCTCCCGCCCCGCGCCCCGGCGACCTGGTGACGGTCACCATCACCGAAGCGGCCGCCTTCCACCTGATCGCCGATCCGGCAACGGCAGCCGACTATTCCTTGCGCCGGTCCCGTGCCGGCGATGCCTGGGACAGGGCGCAGGCCGACTCCTGCGGTGCGCCGGCACCTGGTGCGGCGAGCCCGGGAGGCCGGCCCGGCGTGTCGCTCGGCATGCCGTCAATCCCGGTGCGGGGCCGCTGACCCGGTGGCGGGCCAGCCCCCCGTCATAGCGGTCGTCGGACCCACGGGATCGGGTAAGTCCGACCTCGCCGTCGAACTCGCCCTTTCCCTGAACGGTGAGGTGATCAACGCCGACGCCATGCAGTTCTACCGCGGCATGGACATCGGCACAGCCAAGGTCACCGAGGCCGAACAACGGGGAGTCCGCCACCACCTGCTGGACATTCTGGACGTGACGCAGGAAGCGTCGGTGTCCGACTTCCAGCAGCAGGCGCGGGCCGCCGTCGCCGACATCCACCGGCGCGGGAAGCGCGCCATTCTGGCCGGCGGATCCGGCCTTTACGTGCGCGCCGCCCTGGATGTTCTGGACTTCCCGGGAACCGACCCGGAAATCCGCGGCCGGCTGGAGCAGGAGAATGCGGAGGCAGGGACCGCGGCGCTGCTGGACCGCCTCCGCGCAGTTGACCCCGTTTCCGCTGGCCGCCTTGGTGACGCCCGCCGCATCATCCGCGCGCTGGAGGTCTTCGAGCTGACCGGCCGCCCGTTCAGTTCCTTCATGCCCACGCGCGAGTACTACCAGCCGGCCATCCAGATCGGACTGGAGGTCGACCGGGAGCAGCTGCGGGAGCGGCTGGCCCTCCGGGTACACCGGATGGTGGAGCGCGGCCTGCTGGATGAGGTCCAGCGGCTGGACGCCCAGGGCCTCCGCCGGGGCAAGACCGCCCCCCGCGCACTGGGGTACGCCCAGTTCCTCAAAGTGCTCGACGGCGTGGCGGACCTTGCGCAGGCAGCCGAAGAAACCATTGTGGCCACCAGGCAGTTTGCCCGCCGGCAACTGACCTGGTTCCGGGCCGACCCCCGCATCAGCTGGCTGGACTGGCAGGACCCGGAGCTGCCGGCCAAGGCAGCAGCCCTCTGCCGCTGAACCGCACCAACATACGAACCGCACCAACCTACTGAGGCAAGCGCCCGGAAGAAAGGGCCCCGATGACCCTCGCTGCTGCCACCACAACCAAGCGCGCCCGGAGGCGGGCCCTGACCGTTGCAGTCGCCTCGCTGCTGGGGGCAACACTTTTCTGGGCCGGCAACTACATTGTGGGGGCGGGCGCAGTCGAGAGCATCGACCCCCTCAGCCTCGTCCTGCTGCGGTGGTCGCTCGCCCTGCTTCCGCTGCTGGCCATCGCCCAGATAGCGGAGCGCCCCCAATGGCGGCAGGTGCTGGCTGCCTGGCCATGGCTTCTTGCGCTGAGCATGTTCGGGCTGTTGGGCTACAACCTGCTGCTGTACACGGCACTGGAACACACTGATGCCTTCAGCGCGTCCCTGATCAACGCGTTCAACCCGGCACTCATCACCCTGGCAGCCGCCGCCTTTCTTCGGGAACGGCTGACCCGCAGGGCGGTTGGCGGGGTCCTGATCGCGCTGGCCGGGGTGCTCCTGGTCCTCAGCAACGGTGACGCGGGCAAGCTGCTGCAGGCCGGATTCGGCACCGGTGAGCTGTTCATGATCGGTGCCATCGCAGCGTGGTCCGCCTATACGATCACCGGCCGCCTGGCCCCGCCGCTCCCGCCGATCACCGCCACGGCCGTCCAGGCTGCCATCACCGTTGTTGTCCTCACGCCACTTAGCCTCGCCGGCGGCGGTCCGTCCCTGCCGTCCCCGCCGGACGCCGTCGCCTCGCTGGTCTTCATCGCGCTCTTTCCGTCGGTGCTGTCGTACCTGCTCTGGAACCGCGCGCTGACCGTCATCCCGGCCGGCACCGCAGGAGTGTTCCTCAACCTCATCACGGTCTTTACCGCCTTGTTCACCATCCTGGCCGGTCATCCCTACTCCATCGCCCAGATTGCCGGCGGCGCGGTGGTCATCGCCGGCATCCTCCTCACCAGCGCCCGGAGCCAGCGCGGCAGATCCATGCCGTTTTCCTGGCGCCGCCGGCAGCCGGGTAACCTTGAGGCATGAACGAAACCCTTGCAGAAACAGCCCGGTCCGCAGCCCCCGCCGGGGGCTCAACGCTGAGCGGTCTGCGGTTCTCCAAGGGCCATGGCACCGGCAACGATTTCGTCCTGGTTGCCGACCCGGAGGGCGTGCACGCCATCTCCGCCGAGCAGGTCGCCCAGCTCTGCGACCGCCACCGCGGCATCGGCGGCGACGGCCTCATCCGGGCCGTTCCGTCCCGCCTCCTTGACGAGGGGCGCCAGCTGCTGGCCGACAATCCCGACGCCGAATGGTTCATGGACTACCGGAACGGGGACGGTTCCCTGTCCGAGATGTGCGGCAACGGTGTGCGCGTATTCGTCCACTTCCTGCTGGCCGAAGGGCTGGCGGAACTGCCTGCCGGCGGCTCGCTGACCATCGGCACCCGCGGCGGGGTCAAGACCATCGTCCGCACGGGTGACGGCTACGCCGTCGACATGGGCCCCTGGGAGTTCATCTTCCCGGATGAGGCAGCCGCCCGTGCCATGGACTCGCTTGTCAGCGCCGACGGCCTCGAGGTGCCGCGGCCGGCACTTTCCGTCAGCATGGGCAACCCCCACACCGTGGTCGCCCTCGCCGAGCTGTCCGAACTGCAGGACACCCGGCTGTTCACCGCCCCGCACGTCGACCCGACTCCGGCCAACGGCACCAACGTCGAGTTCGTCGTGCCGGCCGAGCCGCTGGTGCACGACGGCGTGGGCACCGTGACCATGCGCGTCCACGAACGCGGCGTCGGCGAAACCCAGTCCTGCGGTACCGGAGCCTGTGCGGCAGCGGTGGCCATCCGGCACTGGGCGGGGCAGGGTGCCCCGGACGCCTGGCAGGTGAAGGTGCCGGGCGGCGTCGTCGGCGTGAAGTTCTTCACCGTCGCCGGCGGCCGCGAGCACGTTGAACTGAGCGGCCCGGCAACGATCGTTGCTACCGGGACGCTTTCCTGACCCGCAGGATCCTGAACGACTTCGACGTGCTTTCGCGCGTCACCGTGAAGGACTCATCCAGCACCTCCGCCAGCCAGCGCTGAAGCGAATCCGAGCCCAGGTTCTTCTGGACCACCAGCCACGCTGAACCGCCCGGCGCCAGCCTCGGCAGCCACAGCAGCAGGAGCGAGTGCAGTTCGTCCTTGCCGATCCGGATCGGCGGATTGGACCAGATGGTGTCGAAGCGGACCTCCGGGTCCACGTCCTCGGGCTTGCTGGCGGTGACGTTGGCCAGCCCGAGCAGCGCGGCGTTTTCATTCGTGAGCGTGATGCAGCGCTCGTTGACGTCAACTGCGTAGACCTGCGCGTGCGGTGCCCGGAGGGCCATGGTCAGGGCGATCGGTCCCCACCCGCAGCCGATGTCGAGCAGGTTTCCCTGCGGTGCCGGGGCCGGGACCTCGGCGAGCAGAATTGCCGTCCCTTTATCGATGCCGTCCGGGCTGAAGATGCCGGACGAGGTCTGCACCTTCCGCGTTTCACCGGCCAGTTCCACTGTGAGGGGCTTGCGGGTGAACGGGCCCGCAGGTGAGGCGCTGAAATAATGGGCAGACTCCATAACTGGCCAGATTAGTGGGCTGCCCGCCTGATGGGAAACCGGGCGGAACGCGAAAACCGGCCTGGGAGTTCTGGTATCCTTGAACGCATGTTTCTGATTTTTGAGTAGCCGGCACTTCTTGCCCGCGGCTTGCAGCTCCCAGCAGCATGGCCGCCAGCCCCCGGCCCGTGGCGCCCTCCCACTGCGATGCAGGTGCAACACCTTCCGCAGTTTGCCATTCAAAAGGCGCCGCCCAAACAGCACTCGATCAGTCCACTTCCTGCCGTCAGCGCGTCCGCTGCCGGCACGTCAGGAGCACCTCCATGACCCCTCGCCGTCAGCCCAGCGCGAATACCGCAGCCAAGGGCGCGAATCAGCACTATTCTGAAGATGCAGAACCTTCAAAGGAGACCATGACCAATCAGCAAAATTCCGGATCCGAGCCAGCCGCCCAGGACATGAGTCCCGAGGAGATCCAGGCTGTCATCGACCGGATCCTCGCCAAGGACGTCCCGGCCAGGAACGCAGCGGCAGCCGACGGCGGCCGCTCCGACAGCAAGGGTGTCCTGGGCAAGGCGCAGGCCATCTCGCAGCTCTCCGAAGAGCACAGCGCGTTCGACGGCGACCAGCAGGATCTCGAGGAACGCCGGGCTCTGCGGCGCACGGCAGGGCTGTCAACGGAACTTGAAGACGTCACCGAAGTCGAATACCGGCAGCTGCGCCTGGAGCGCGTTGTCCTTGCGGGGCTTTGGACCGAGGGCACGCTGGCCGACGCGGAAAACTCACTGCGCGAACTTGCCGCGCTTGCGGAAACAGCGGGATCCGAGGTCCTCGACGGGCTCGTCCAGCGGCGCGCCAAGCCGGACCCCGGCACCTTCCTCGGGGCGGGCAAGGCCTTGGAGCTCAAGGATGTCGTGATGTCCACCGGCGCCGACACCGTCGTGGTGGACGCCGAACTCGCTCCGTCCCAGCGGCGCGGCCTGGAAGACATCGTCAAGGTGAAGGTCATCGACCGCACGGCGCTCATCCTCGACATCTTCGCCCAGCACGCCAAGAGCCGCGAAGGCAAGGCCCAGGTGGAGCTGGCACAGCTCGAATACCTCCTCCCGCGCCTCCGTGGCTGGGGTGAATCCATGTCCCGCCAGGCCGGTGGCCAGGTGGGCGGCGCAGGCGCCGGCATGGGCTCGCGCGGTCCGGGTGAAACCAAGATCGAACTGGACCGCCGCCGGATCCGCACCCGGATGGCCAAGCTGCGGCGCGAGATCGCCGCGATGAAGCCGGCGCGGGAGACCAAACGGGCCAACCGCCGTCGTAATGAGGTCCCGTCCGTGGCCATCGCCGGATACACCAACGCCGGCAAGTCCTCGCTGCTGAACCGCCTCACCGACGCCGGTGTCCTGGTGGAGAACGCCCTGTTCGCCACCCTGGACCCGACGGTCCGCAAGGCCGAGACGGCAGACGGCATGGGCTACACGCTGGCCGACACCGTAGGTTTCGTCCGTTCGCTGCCCACCCAGCTGGTGGAGGCCTTCCGCTCCACCCTGGAGGAAGTCGCGGATGCCGATCTGATCCTGCATGTCGTGGACGTGTCCCACCCGGATCCGGAAGGCCAGATCGCCGCGGTGCGCTCGGTGTTCGCAGAGGTGGACGCCCGCAAGGTGCCCGAAATCATCGTCCTGAACAAGGCCGACGCCGCCGACCCCTTTGTGGTGGAGCGGCTCAAGCAGCGCGAACCGCGGCACGTGGTTGTATCGGCGCGGACGGGGGAGGGCATCGCCGAGCTGCTCAAGGCGATCAGCGAGTCCATCCCGAGGCCGAACGTCAAGATGCAGCTCCTCGTCCCGTACCATCGCGGTGACCTCATCAGTAAGCTCCATGACTCCGACGCAGAGATCCTGAGCCTTGACCACGAAGAGGGCGGAACCCGCGCCGTGGTCATGGTCCGGGAAGGCCTCGCGGCTGAACTGGAATCCTTCAGCACCAATGACTGACGAGGCGGCAGCCGGGGCCCTGGACGGCTCTGCCGTGACGGACGGTGCCACGGCCGGCGAGCAGCATGTTTTGGAGCTGCTCGACCGTGCCGTGGCCGGCATGGGCGGCCAAAGCCGCAGCGGCCAGCACGAGATGGCCAGGCACGTGGCGCGCGCAATAGAAACCGGCGACCACCTGCTGGTGCAGGCCGGGACGGGAACCGGCAAGTCACTGGCGTACCTGATCCCCTTGATCGCCCACTCGCTGGAGAGCGACAAGCCGGCGCTGGTTTCCACCGCCACCCTCGCCCTGCAGACCCAGATCGTGGGCCGGGACCTTCCCCGGCTGCTGGAAAGCCTGAAGCCGGCACTCGAGCGGCCGGTCAAGGTGGCGCTGGTCAAGGGCCGCGCCAACTACGTCTGCCGGCACAAGCTGGAGGGCGGCTTTCCCACCGAGGAACCCTCGGAAGGCCAGCTCTTCTCGCTGGGTGAGGATACCAGCGTGCCGCACTTTGCCGCGGCGATGGGCGGCCCCTCCTCGCAGCTGGGCAAGGAGGTGGTCCGGCTCCGCGAATGGGCGGAGCAGACCACCACCGGTGACCGGGATGAGCTTCTTCCGGGCGTGACGGACCGCGCGTGGCGGCAGGTGTCCGTCACCTCCATGGAATGCCTCGGCTCGCAGAAGTGCCCGCTGGCCGAAGAGTGCTTCAGCGAACTCGCCCGCCACAATGCCGCGGAAGCCGACATCGTGGTGACCAACCACGCCATGCTGGCCGTCAGCGCCTTCGAAGGGCTGGCCGTGCTGCCGGAATACGACGTCGTGGTGGTGGACGAGGCCCACGAACTCCAGGACCGGGTGACCGGCGCGGTTTCCGGCCAGCTGTCCGTGGCCATGGTCCATGCCGCAGCCTCCGGCGCCCGCAAGCACACCGGCATTACCGTGGACGCGCTCAACGCCGCGGCCGCCAACCTCGAGGCGGCTCTCGCCGGTGTTCCCGGCGGCCTGCTGCCGAACGGCCTGACCGACGAACAGCTGGACTGTGTGGACCAGCTTCGAGAGGCCTGCCGGGCGGCCCTGTCCGACTCCAAGGGGGACAGCAATACAACGGCCGACGGCGGGCGGCAGCTTGCGCGGTCCCGCCTGCTGGTGATCTTGGAGCTGTGCGAGCGGCTCATCGCCGCCAGGGAAAACCGCGAGGTGGTCTGGTTCTCCCGGAACAGCACCTTTGATCCCCAACAGGGATACTCGGCGCCCGACGAGACCGCCCCCGCGCTGATCAACATCGCGCCGCTGAGTGTGGCAGGCCGGCTCCGGGAAGGCCTCTTTGCCGGGCATACCGTGGTGCTGACATCGGCCACGCTCGCCATCGGCTCTGCTTTCGAACCCGCCGCGGGGGGCCTGGGCCTGGTGGGCGACGGCGCGCCGAGCTGGACCGGCGTCGACGTGGGTTCGCCCTTCGACTATCCCCGGCAGGGGATCCTGTACGTGGCGGGCCACCTGCCCAAACCCGGCCGCGGCACGTCCCCGGAGGCGATGGACGAGCTCGAGTCACTGATCCGTGCCTCCGGCGGGGGAGCGCTCTGTCTCTTCTCCTCGCGGCGGGCCGCCGAGGAAGCGGCGGACACCCTGCGCATGCGGCTGGACGTCAGCATCCTGTGCCAGGGCGAATCCACCATGACCGCCCTGGTCAAGCAGTTCGCGGACGAGCCTGACACCTGCCTGTTCGGCACCATGTCCCTGTGGCAGGGCGTGGACGTGCCGGGCGGCTCATGCCGCCTCGTGGTGATCGACAGGATTCCCTTCCCGCGGCCGGACGATCCGCTGATGACCGCACGGTCACGGGCGGTCGCGCAGGCCGGCGGCAACGGTTTCATGTCCGTATCTGCCACGCATGCGGCCATCAGGCTTGCCCAGGGCGCAGGACGGCTCATCCGGTCCACGAACGACAAGGGCGTGGTGGCTGTCCTGGACTCCAGGCTTTCCACGGAGCGCTATGGAGGGTTCCTGCGTGCTGCGCTGCCGCCGTTCTGGCCGACCACCGACCGGAAGACCGCGGTGGCGGCGCTGGAACGGCTCGCCGGCGCACAGGCGTAAGGAAGCCCCGGGCTGCTTAGTGCTGCCCGGGGCCTGCTCGGTTCCCTGAAGACTTTTTCCGGGGCGGGGAGCCCCTGTGTTGCGTTAGAGCGAGCGGAGTACGGAGACCACCTTGCCCATGACGACGGCGTGGTCGCCGAGGATGGGCTCATACTGCGTGTTCTGCGGGAGCAGCCAGGTGTGGCCGTCCCGCTGCCGGAACGTCTTGACCGTGGCTTCGTCGTCGAGCAGTGCCGCGACGATGTCACCGTTGACGGCGTCGCTTTGGCGGCGGACCACCACCCAGTCCCCGTCGCAGATGGCGGCGTCCACCATGGAGTCACCGGCGACCTTGAGCATGAAGAGCTCGCCGTGTCCCACCAGCTGGCGGGGCAGCGGCATCAGGTCCTCCACCATCTGGTCGGCGAGGATGGGACCGCCGGCGGCAATCCGGCCGACCAGCGGCACCATGGCGGTGTCCATCGCGCTGGGCAGCTCGGACACGGTTGCCCCTGCCGGCTTCAGGGCCGGCGCCCTGTCCGGGCCGCCGGACTTTGCCGCAGCACCCGCATCCAGGGTGAGCGGCATCAGAACCTCCATGGCGCGCGGCCGCTTCGGATCACGCCTCAGGTAGCCCAGCTTTTCCAGCTGCGATAGCTGATGGGTCACGCTGGACAGGCTGGCAAGGCCGACGGTGTCGCCGATTTCCCGCATCGACGGCGGATAGCCGTTCTCGTTCACGGAACGCTGGATGGTTTCCAGGATCTTCTTCTGCCGGACGGTGAGTCCCTTGGGGGTCCGCTGTGACCGCGGGCTGCGCTGGGGAGCCTTGCCGTCAGAGGCCTGTGCTGCCATGTTCGCCAACGCCTTTCCGTTCCTCCCGGCCGCGTAGCTGCAGGTGCCGGGAACTTCCGGCCTGAAAAATGTCAGACCCTGCTGATCAACTGCAGATGTGGTTGTTCTGTGATTTCCAACGTAGGCCAGCCATACAGCTTTTTCAAACATTTGTTCTAGCGAGTCTCGACTTAATTCGTTGATAGGTGCTAAAACTAGGAAAAGCAAAGTTCGAACATGTGTTCTAGTGAGGGCGGCTTGCCGGCCCGGTGTTCGAACTGTTTGTTCGAACGCGAGGCAGTACCAACTTGGTCCAGGAGGACTCACGCCATGTCAGCTTCAACAGCTCCAACAGCAGTCCAGTTCGCAGCTGCCGGCCGCGCTGCCGCGGCCCGCCCGGGCAAACCGCCGCGCCTCCGCCTGACCCGCCGCGGCCGGATTGTGCTGATCGGCCTGCCGCTCATTCTGCTGGCCGCCCTCATCCTGTCACTGGCGGGGCTGCTGAACTCGCCGGCCAAAGCGGCGGACAATGCCGGCGGACTCGCCGTGACGCCCACTGTTACCGTCACGGTGCAGCCCGGCGAATCACTCTGGGCCATCGCCGGAAAAGTGGACCCGGAGCGCGATCCCCGCGATGTGATTGCGGACATCGTCCAGCTCAATGATCTTCAGGCCGGGAAGGTCATGCCGGGGCAGCAGCTTTTTGTGCCCAACAAGTAAGTGCAGCCAAGGCAGGCCGGCAGCGCCATGCCCCCAAAAAACGTGGCGCTGCGTGCGGTTCCCGGGTGCCGGAGCCGTCACAGTTTCCGGCGGGCCCTCCGGGTTCCTTAAACTGTCCTGGTGACTGATCAGCTTGAGCGACTGAACCGACTGCCCCTGCGGACCAACCTGAAGGGGCTGAGCCCTTACGGCGCCCCGCAGCTGGACGTCCCGATCCTGCTCAACGTTAATGAGAACACGCATGGCGTGCCCGCCGATGTGCGGGCGGCCATCACGGCGGCGGTCAGTGAGGCCGCCGCCGGGCTTAACCGGTACCCGGACCGCGAGTTCACCGAGCTCCGGGAAGCACTGGCGGAATACCTGGGCCACGGGCTCGCCCCGGAGAACCTCTGGGCAGCCAACGGCTCCAACGAGGTACTCCAGCAAATCCTCCAGGCCTTCGGCGGCCCCGGCCGTTCGCTCCTGAGTTTCCCCCCGACGTACTCCATGTACCCGCTCCTTGCCAGCGGTACGGACACCGCCTACATCGCCGGCAGGCGCGCCGAGGACTACGGGCTGAGCGCCGAGTCCGCCGCGCAGCAGGTGCGGGAGCTCCGGCCCAACATCGTCTTCCTGTGCTCGCCGAACAACCCCACCGGCACTGGCCTGGGCCTGGATGTGGTGGAAGCCGTGTACGAGGCAGGCGAGGAGAGCCAGGCGATCGTGGTGGTGGACGAGGCCTACCATGAGTTTGCGCACGATGGCACGCCCAGCGCCCTCACGCTGCTGCCCGGCCGGGAGCGGCTGATCGTCTCCCGGACCATGAGCAAGGCATTCGCCCTTGCCGGCGCCCGCCTCGGCTACATGGCCGCCGCGCCGGAGGTGACTGACGCCCTCCGGCTGGTGCGACTGCCCTACCACCTGTCGGCCGTTACGCAGGCAACCGCCCTCGCAGCACTGCAGCACCGGGAAGCGCTCATGGCGGATGTCCAGGACATCAAGCGCCAGCGCGACCGCATCGTCGCGGAGCTGACACGGATGGGCCTGAAGCCCGCGGCCTCGGACTCCAACTACGTCTTCTTTGGCGGGCTGGAAAACCCCCATCAGGTCTGGCAGGAGCTGCTGGATGCCGGGGTGCTCGTCCGGGACGTCGGCATCGCCGGACACCTGCGGGTCACCGCAGGCACTGAGAGCGAAACCACAGCGTTCCTGCAGGGCCTGGAAAGCATCCTGGCCCGGCAAGCTGCGCTTCAGGCCTAAACTTGAATACGGACCAGGTCTGGTCCGCCCCCATCCTTCGTCAAAGGACATCTATCACCATGAGCGACACCGGAATCAAGGCTGCCGAGGCACGGACTGCACGCATGGAGCGCACCACCAGCGAATCCTCCGTGCAGGTGGAGATCAACCTCGACGGCACCGGAGTGTCGGACATCAGCACGTCGGTCCCGTTCTACGACCACATGCTGACGGCGCTGTGCAAGCACTCACTGATTGACATGACCGTCAAGGCCACGGGCGATATCCACATCGACGTGCACCACACCGTCGAGGACGTTGCCATCACGTTCGGGGAGGTGCTGCGCACGGCCCTGGGCAACAAGGCGGGCATCCGCCGCTTCGGCGAGGCCACCGTGCCCCTGGATGAGGCCCTGGCGCACGCGGTCGTCGACGTGTCCGGCCGGCCCTACCTGGTGCACGGCGGCGAGCCCGCCGGGCAGGAGTACCACCTGATCGGCGGCCATTTCACGGGGTCGCTGACCCGGCATGTGTTCGAGGCGATCACGCTGCACGCGGGCATCTGCCTGCACATGAACGTCATCGCCGGCCGCGACCCGCACCACATTGTGGAAGCCCAGTTCAAGGCCTTCGCGCGGGCGCTGCGGGCAGCAGTCGAGCCGGATCCCCGCGTCGAAGGCATCCCGTCCACCAAGGGGGCACTGTGACCGGAAAAGTACTGCGCGAGGGCGCCATCCTCGATCCTTCCGCCACTCTGAAACCGGCCTCGCCGGAGGGCAAGCCCACCGTCACCGTCCTGGACTACGGCTCCGGCAACGTCCGCTCGGCCGTGCGCGCCCTGGAACGTGCCGGCGCCGAAGTCATCCTGAGCTCCAAGCCGGAAGACGTGCTGAACGCCGACGGACTGGTTGTGCCGGGCGTCGGTGCCTTTGAAACGGTCATGCGCGAGCTCAAGGCCGTGGACGGCATCCGGATGATCGGCCGCCGCGTTGCCGGCGGACGTCCCGTCATGGGCATCTGTGTCGGCCTTCAGGTGCTCTTCGAGGCCGGTGTTGAACACGGAACCGAAGCCGAAGGCATGGGGGAATGGCCAGGCAAGGTGGAACTCCTCCCGGCCGAGGTGGTGCCGCACATGGGGTGGAACACGGTTAAGGTTCCGGAAGGTTCGAAGCTGTTCGACGGCGTCGAGGGCGAGCGTTTCTACTTCGTGCACTCCTATGGCGTCCAGACCTGGGATTTCGACGTCATCCAGCCCCGGATGGCCCCGCCCCTGGTCACGTGGTCCGAGCACGGCGCACCCTTCATCGCCGCCGTCGAAAACGGACCCCTGTGCGCCACGCAGTTCCACCCGGAAAAGTCCGGCGACGCCGGTGCGCGCCTGCTGAAGAACTGGGTCGACGGGCTCCGGGGTTCACATTCCCGGCAATCGGCGGACGCCTAAATGTGGTCGATCCTCCTGATGGGACTGGGCGGCCTGCTGATAGGCGGCGCCCTGTCCTTCAGGCAGCAGGGCAAGCCGCTGTGGATCCAGATCGGCTTCGGCGTGCTGGCGGCCATGTCGCTGCTGGCCGCCTACCTGCTGACCCTTCCCGGCAAGTAACCAACCAAACCGCCGTGTGCGCCGCCTGGGGCGGCGGGCACGTAAACCAGCGCCTACAGAACTGAGGACCCCGATGACCAGCCAAAACGAGCTGCCGGTACTTGAACTGCTGCCCGCCGTCGACGTCGTGAACGGCCAGGCGGTCCGCCTGGTCCAGGGCGAGGCCGGCAGCGAAACAAGCTACGGAACGCCGCTGGAAGCAGCACTCAACTGGCAGCAGCAGGGCGCCGAATGGGTCCACCTCGTGGACCTGGACGCCGCCTTCGGACGCGGCTCGAACGCGGAGCTGCTGCGCGAGGTGGTGGGCCGGCTGGACATCAAGGTGGAGCTCTCCGGCGGCCTTCGCGACGACGAGTCCCTGGAGAAGGCGCTGGACCTGGGCGTAGCCCGGGTCAACCTCGGCACCGCTGCCCTCGAGAACCCGGAATGGACGGCCCGGGCAATCGACCGCTTCGGTGACCGGATCGCCGTCGGCCTGGACGTCCGGGGGACCACCCTCGCCGGACGCGGCTGGACCAAGGAAGGCGGGGACCTGTGGGATGTACTGGGCCGCCTCGAAGAGGCCGGCTGCGCCCGCTACGTGGTTACCGATGTCACCAAGGACGGCACGCTGCAGGGTCCCAACGTTGAGCTGCTGCGCCAGATGGTGGAGAAGACCGGCAAGCCGGTGGTGGCATCCGGCGGCATCTCCAGCCTGGACGACCTGAAGGTGCTGCGCTCCCTGGTGCCGCTCGGGGTCGAAGGGGCCATCGTCGGCAAGGCCCTGTACGCCGGCGCCTTCACCCTGCCCGAGGCGCTCGACGTCGCCGGACGCCGCTAGGCACCGCCGTGGCTGAGCATCACACCAATCCCGCGGACGGCGTACAGCCGGAAAACGGCCTGCCCGTTGCCGGCGGGGGTGCGCAGCCCCGCCGGTTGCCCGGCCACATCGAGGCCGCCCTCGCGGGGGCCGGCGGCGCCGCCGACTCTGCCGGCCAGCCCTGGGCCGGGCGCAGCCTGGCCGGTGACGACGCCAGGATCCATAACTTCGAGGACGACGACGGCACGGCCGACGCCGGATATCTCACCGCAGTTTCCGCCCTCGTTGCGGGCGACGGCGATGAGGCCGCGGTGGTCGCCTCGCTCGCCACCGCGCGCGTCTTCGTCCCCGTGGTCGCCCAGCTGGCAGAGGAAGCCGAGGGCGTGCACGGCGTACATGCCGACAAGCAGGCGGACATGGCACTGGTGACGCTCAAGGCGCCGGATGGCCGGCGTGCCATGCCTGTGTTCACCTCGGCAGCAGCCCTGGCGGCCTGGCACCCGGAGGCACGGCCCGTGGCGGTCTACGCCGCGAGGGCGGCCTTGTCCGCCGTCTCCGAAGGCGCCGAGCTGCTGGTGGTGGACCCCGGCTCGGACGTGACCTTCGTGATCCGGCGGCCGGGCGTCTGGGCACTCGCGCAACAACGGCCGTGGGTGCCCGCCTACCTGGACCCGGAGCTGGCAGCCGTGCTTCGCGCCGGAGCCGATGGCAAGCCCGCGGTCCGCGGACTCGACGTCCTTCCCGGCGGGGGAGTGGCCACCGCCACAGCCTCAGGCGCACCCGTCGGCGGCGGCGGGGCCGGACCGGAACTGCGGGTGGTGCTCTACCTCGAGGACGGCCTCGACGCGGCTGCTGTCCAGGAGCTCGTTGCCGGCCTCCAGGCCGAGTGGAGCCGGAATGTATTGTTTGCTGAGCGCGTTGATTCGATCGAAGTCAAGCTAAGGCGCGCCGCGCAGTAGCCGGGGGTCCGTGGCCCGTTCCGCTGCTGTCCGGCCGCGGAACCGAGGACCCACCTGTGAATTTCAGCCTGTACAGGGAGCTGCTGGCCGTCCGGCCCATCCGCCGGCTCCTGGCCGTCGGCATGATCGCCCGCATACCCCATTCGGCGGCGGGCGTCCTGCTGACCCTGCACATCGTCCTGACACTCGGCGAAGGCTACGCGGCTGCCGGAACAGCGGCGGCCGTGATGACCATTGGCATCGCGCTCGGCGCGCCCTGGCGCGGCCGCCGGGTGGATACCGCAGGCCTGCGGAAGGCGCTCATACCCTCGGTGGTTTCCGAGACGGTCATCTGGTCCATCGTCCCGCATGTCTCCTACCAGTGGCTGCTGCCGCTTGTGTTCGTGGGCGGCCTGCTGACGCTCCCCATCTTCAGTGTGGTGCGGCAGTCGCTGGGAGTCCTGGCCGACGGTGACCAGCGCCGCACCGCCTTCGCGCTGGATGCCGTCAGTACTGAGATGGTTTTCATGATCGGCCCGGCTGTCGGCGCCGTGGTGGCCACGAGCGGTCACTCCGTGCTGGGGCTGACCGCGGTCGGCGTCTCGACATCGCTGGCCGGGCTCTTCCTGATGTGGTTCAACCCGCCCACCCGCAGCCCGGACCGCTCGGAGGCGCGCGAAGCGGACGAGCAGGAAGCCGCCGAGGTGGCCGTAGTCGCCGCCGCCCCCGCACATCTGCAGGAAGCGGCGGCTGAACTCGCACCGGCGGCGGGCAGCAGGCGCCGGGCGGCCCTGAAACGGCGCGTAGTCCGCAGCTTCGGCTGGTTCACCGGTGCCGTGGCCGCGGTGTTCGCCGTTGCCGGCGGGGCGGGGATGGTTCTTAGCGGCACCGACGTCGGAATCGTGGCCGCGCTGGAGACGGGCGGCCACCAGGGCGAAATCGGCCTGGTGTTCCTGTTCTGGTGCGCCGCCTCTGTGGTCGGCGGCCTGGTGTACGGGGCGATGCACCGCCCCGTCTCGCCGGTCCTGCTGCTGCTGGGGATGGCTGCCCTGACCATTCCCATGGGCTTCGCCACCGACACCCTGACCCTGAGCCTGCTGTCGCTGCTGCCGGGGCTCCTGTGCGCTCCTGTCCTTTCGGCCGCCTCGGAGAAAGTGGCCGAACTCGTCGACGAGGCCAGGCGGGGTGAGGCCATGGGCTGGTACGGGTCTGCGCTGACCGCCGGCGTGGCGCTCGGCGCTCCGTTGGCGGGGCTCTTCATCGACGGCGTCGGGCCCGCTGGCGGCTTCATGTCCGTGGGCGTGGCGGGCGTGCTGCTGTGCATTGTGGGGCTCGTCCTGCAGCAGCGCCGCCGCACCGTTGCCTCCTGACGGGACCGTTGCATCCTGACGCGGCCGTTGCATCGTCACGGGACTGTTGGAGTCTGACAGGACCGTTGCGTCCTGTTTAGGGACCGGCGCATCCTGCCGTTGCGTCCGGACGGCTGCCGGATTTCGCGCACAAAGACTGCCGCGCACAAAGACTGCCGCGCACAAAAAAGACTGCCGCGCGCAAAAACGGCGGCGGGCCGGCCCCGAAGAGCC
>NZ_JBHVBL010000013.1:64044-106289 GCF_042668165.1 Arthrobacter sp. NPDC057388 | reverse complement strand
GCCTCTGTCCTCATCTGCTTCTGTTGAGAATGCCGGGCCGGCCTTCACAGCTTCATCACAGCATCGGGACAGACGGGCGAAAGGCCCCGTGGACAGGATGGGAGGAACGCTCCGGGAAACGCCGGAGCACACCGCCAGAGGAGCCACCCATGCACACGGACACCCGCCCCACGCCCGCCATCCCCGCCGCAGCACCCGCGGTCCAGGCGGCTCCCGAGGCCGGGCCGCGGGATCGGAAACAGGGGGACAGGAAGCGGGTGGGTCCGGGCGTCTTTGTCACATGCCTGGTGGCGGCCGGGCTGCTGGGCGGCGGCGCGGCCACCGGCGTTGCGGCCCTGTGGCCCGGCGCGCCGGAGCAGACCACCACCACGGCGCAGGCCGCGATCAGCCCGGTCATCGTCAACAACACGGAGAGCGTCAACGCCGTCACGGCCGCGGCGCAAAAGGCTTCGCCCAGCGTGGTGACCATCAGCGTCAGCTCAGGCAGCTCAGGCGGCACCGGCTCGGGCATCATCCTGGACGCCGAAGGCCACATCCTCACCAACACCCACGTGGTGACCCTGGACGGCTCGGCCACGGATCCCGCCGTCGAGGTCCGGACCAGCGACGGGAAGGTCTACACGGCCACAGTCGTGGGCACCGACCCGCTCTCCGACCTGGCCGTGATCAAGATCGACGCCGAGGGGCTCACCCCGGCAACACTCGGGGATTCCGGCGCGGTGAACGTCGGCGATACCGCCATCGCCATCGGTGCGCCCCTGGGACTTAGCGGCACCGTCACGGACGGCATCGTCTCCGCCGTGAACCGCACCATCGAGACGGAGTCCTCCGCCACATCCGACGGCGCCTCCTCCAGGTCCGGCATATCCGCCTCGGCGCAGGACTCCATCAGCATCAACGTCATCCAGACCGACGTTGCCATCAACCCCGGCAACTCGGGCGGCGCCCTGGTCAACGCGCAGGGCGAAATCATCGGGGTCAACGTGGCCATCGCCTCGGCGGGATCGTCGTCCTCCTCTTCGGCGCAGAGCGGCAACATCGGCGTCGGATTTTCCATCCCGATCAACCAGTCCAAGCGGGTGGCGGAGGAAATCATCTCCACGGGTAAGGCGACCCATGGCCGGCTGGGACTGTCCGTGCAGGACAAAACGCAGGGATCGTCGTCGGACTTCACCGCCGGCGCAGAGGTGGCCTCGGTGACCTCCGGGTCCGCGGCGGACAAGGCCGGGCTGCAGGCCGGCGACGTGGTCACCGGCCTGGCAGGCCGCACCGTCACCGACGCCTCCGAACTGACGGCGGCCGCGCGCGAACAGGCCGCCGGATCCACCGTGAAGATCACCTTCCAGCGGGACGGCCAGGAGCAGTCCGCGGACATCACGCTGGACGCCGCGTCCTAATCCGCCCCCCGAAGCGCCGGGCGCCGTTCCATGGGGGAGCGGCGTCCGGTTCCTCCGAATAGTCTGTGAAACCACTGCCGCGTGTAGCGCGCCCGGGCGGCCGACTGTACCGTTCATTGTGGGTCCACAGCAGCGGTGGAAGAGGCAGATGCCCGATGCGCAAAATGGCGGTGCTGGCGGCGGGGGTGTTTTCCCTGGTCCTGGCCTCCGCCTGCGCGCCGCCACCGCCGCAGCCATCGGACGAGAAAGTTGTGACCGACGCGTACATGACCGCCTACACATGGTTCGACAACACGCCCCCGGGTTCCCTCGAGATCAGCAACCCCGTCTTGCACGCGAAGGCCGGGGGGACCGGGACGTACGAGGATCCGGTGACCATCGCCGTCGGGCATTCATTGGAAACAGGGAAGGATGTCCTGGACATTCCCGCCGGCACGCGGATTTATGTCCCGAACGTGCGGCGGTACTTCATCGTGGAGGACACCTGCGGTGACGGACCCACCCCGGAGAACAAGCCCTGCCATTCCAGGGCAAAGGCGCAGGACGGAGCGTCGATCTGGGTGGACCTGTGGATCGGCGGCGAGGGCGGAACCAAGTCGTCCACCCGGCGGTGTGCGCGGAAAGTGACCACCGTGGGGACTGCGGTCTTCAACCCCCGCCCGGACTACGCCGTGGCATCCGGAGGCGGCGTCATCCATGGCGGCAAGTGTGACACTGGCTATGGGAACGAACTGCTGACGAAGTAGCCGGTTCGCGTAACCACACCTTCCATGCCGCGGGGGCGGGGCACGCCGTGAATTGGCGCCCCGCCCTGCCAACAATGTAACGTTTGGGTCACCGGTCGGCGCACACGCCCCTTAGAACGCCCTGAATTCTGTTTCGTGTGGTAAGTCCCTCGACGGCGTTGCTTTGCTATGCCCCAGACCGCGACCCCGTCGGGCAGGACCTGGTTCGCATCGGACTGCCCGTTTCGCACGCCCGAAGAGGATTTAGTTCCATGCGCAGGAAATATCTGCCGTCCGCCGCCATGCTCTCGGTTCTGCTCGTCACGTCGGCGTGCGGGACTGCAACCGTCGCCCCGACGGCATCGCCGCAGGCTGCGGGTCTGGCAACCGCCGGCGTTGAGGCCGGCTTCGGCAGCGGACCGGAAGTCGGCGTCTCGCAGCGGGTGGCAGCTGAGAACCTCAAGGCCGCCAAAGCTGCCAAGGTTAAGGCCGCGAAGGCAGGAGCGGCAGCCAAAGTCAAGGCCGCCAAGACCAAGGCAAACGCAGCGGCCAAGGCAGCAGCATCCAAGGCGGCCGCGGCCGGGAAAAAGGCCGCGGCTACGTCCGCCGCAGCCGCGTCCGCGGCGGCCAAGCAGAAAGCCGCAGCCAAGCAGAAGGCGGAGCAGGCTGCGGGGAAGGCGGCCGCGGCCGCCCGCAAGCATGTGGCGCCAGTGCCTGCCGTTCCGAAGCCGGCCCCCGCACCGGTCCAGACGTCCTCGGAAAAGATCGTCAGGACTGCCTACACCACGGCTTACACCTGGTACGACAACACTCCGCAGGGGTCGGCGTCGATCAGCCATCCGGTGCTGCACAAGACCGCGGGCGGCACCGGCACCTACGCGGACCCGATCACCATTGCCGTGGGACACTCCCTGGCATCCGGCCAGGATGTTCTCGACTTCCCGGCCGGCACCCGGATCTACCTGCCGGACGTACGCCGCTACTTCATCGTTGAGGACACCTGCGGTGACGGCAATGATCCGGAGAACGGCCCCTGCCACCAGGGCACCAACGCGGAGGGCACCAACTCCACCATCTGGATCGACATGTGGATCGGCGGCCAGAGCGTGGATTCCGACGGCGCCGACGAGTGCGCCAGCCGGGTGACCGACGTGCACACGGCGGTCTTCAACCCGGCGGGCAACTATGCGGTGGCGCCCGGTGCAGGGGTCATCCATGACGGCAAGTGCGACGCCGGATACGGAGACTCCCTCGTCAGGAGGTAGCCCGTCAGGAAGTAGCCGCCGGGGGGCAGAATGAACCCGCTCGGAGTCGGGTAGACAAGTATCCGGCAGGCAGCGGAATTGAGTAGGCACCACTCGTGCGCTCCCGGCCCGGGATTCATACTCTCGTAGGATGCAAGGCCGACATGTGTCGGTTCAGCGGCTGAGGCTGGGTGGGCCAACCGGAACTCACGTTCCGGAACCATCAATACCGGAACTCGTATTTTGGGTACGCGCATGTCAGAGCCGACTTCGCAAACTATCCGTGCTTCAGCCCCAGTCTTCTTCGATGCCAGCGGCAAACGGTGGCGACGAATCCTGCAGTGCCTCGCAGCAGCGATTTTGGCTGTCTCGCTGGCCGTGGCCTGGGTCCTGCCGCAGGCCACGTCTCCGCTGTGGCAGCCGCAACTGAACCAGTCGGCCAAGTACCCGCGCAGGCTCCTGGCCACCGGATACCGCCACAACATTCCGGTTCTGGGCGATGACACGGATTTTGCCTTCGACCGCATTGCACTGGTGGAGCGCAGCGGGAACAGGGTCCTGCTCAAGGATCCCTTCAGCGAGACCGTGTACCGGGAGGCCACCGACGACGAAAAGAAGCTGATCGAGAACCGCTCCTTTGTCATTGACAAGTACGGAAAGCCGGCAGACCACCAGCTGATGCTGACCTTCGACGACGGGCCCGATCCTCGCTTCACGCCGGAACTGCTGGACCTGCTCTCCAAGGAAAAGGTGCCGGCGACGTTCTTCATGATCGGAGAGGACGTGGTGAAGTTCCCGGACGTTTTCAAGCGGGTCATCCGTGAGGGCCACATGGTGGGCAACCACACCATGTTCCATTCCGACTTCTGGGCGCACGACGACTACTACAACCGGGAAGCGATCATCGGAACCGACCGGGTCATGCGCGCAACCGACAATTACGCCACCCGGCTATTCCGGATCCCCACCGGTGACCCGGAAAACAACACACTGGCCCTCCTTCAGGCCCAGCAACTGGGCTTCCTGCACGTCGACATGGACCTGGACACGCTGGATTGGGAACGCGCGCCGGGAGAACCGGTGCCGGTCCCCACCCTGGACGGCAAGGGCCACATCGTCCTCCTGCACGACGGCGGCGGCGACCGGAGTGCGACGATCAACATGCTGAAAACCCTGATTCCCCGGGCAAGGGCACTGGGTTACACGTTCAGCACCGTCCAGCCGCTGCTGGCCGGTGAATACGTGCCGCAGCGGACCACGCCTGAGGCAGACGACTACCTGACCCTGACCACCTATACCGCCGTTCTTGTGGCCCCCGATGTGGTCATCACCTGGCTGTTCTGGTTCGGCATCGGGTCCCTGACGGTCCTGACGTTCCTTTACGTGGTCCTGGCAATGGTTAACAACCGCCGCCAAAAACGCCGCCGCTGGGACGCCATTCCCGAGGAGGACTGGCCGTTGGTCAGTGTGGTCCTGCCCGTGTACAACGAGGAACGCGTCGTGGAAAAGACCCTGGCCGCCCTCCAGGTCAGCGACTATCCGCGTTTCGAGGTGGTGGCCATCAATGACGGATCCACGGACAACACCCTCGCCGTCCTCAGGGACTATGCGAGCACGTGGCCACAGCTGAAGGTGCTGGACCAGCCCAACGGGGGCAAATCCGAGGCCAGCAACAATGGCATTTCGCACTCCCGCGGCGACGTTGTGGTCACCCTGGACGGCGACACCCTGTTTGAGCGGCAGACCATCCGGATGTTCGCCCGCCATTTCTGCGTGGACGACGGCGGCAAGAAGCTGGGTGCCGTTGCCGGCCACGTGAAGGTGGGCAACAGGCGCAGCCTGCTCACTTCCTGGCAAAGCCTGGAATACCTGTCCGGGATCTGTGTCACCCGCATGGCGGAAGGACTGATGGGGGCGATCTCCATCGTCCCCGGCGCCTGTGCCGCGTGGCGGAGGGACGCGCTGATCCAGGCAGGCGGTTACTCCACGGACACGCTCGCCGAAGACGCCGACCTGACGCTGTCCCTGCAGCAGCTCGGCTACAGGATTGTCCAGGAGAACAAGGCGGTTGCGTGGACCGAGGCTCCGATGACCGTGGCGGGACTGGCCAGGCAGCGGCTCCGCTGGACCTACGGCAACATCCAGACGATCTACAAACACCGCCGCATGATCGGCAATGCCCGCTACGGGGCGCTGGGCCTGCTCACCCTGCCCTACGCGCTGCTCTCGGTGATCGTGCCGCTGATTTTCATGCCCATGACCATCGTTGTGGCTGCCGTGGATCTGTCCCGCGGCGAATGGCAGGCCATCGCCGTCTTCGCGGTCTTCGTCGCGGGCACCCACATGGTCATCTCGACCGTGGCCGTCATCATGGTGCGGGAAGACCCCAGCCACCTGCTCATGGTCCCCATCTACCGGCTGATCTACGAACCGCTCCGTGCCTACGTGATTTTTGGCGCCACGATTCAGGCCCTGCGCGGGCGGGTTGTGGGCTGGTACCGGCCGGAGCGCACCAACAGTGTCCTGCTCGCCGTCGCCACCGAATAAGAGGGTCGCCGGCGAATAGGAGGGCCGCCGCCGAACAGGGCGGCAGGAACGCTCCCTGGCTTTCAGGGATAATCGTTCCCATGACCCTCGCCTCACTCGCCGCCTTTGCGGGACTGTGCCTCATCCTGTCCCTGACGCCCGGACCGGACACGTTCCTGGTGCTCCGCATCGCCCTGAACCGGCCAAGCGCCGGGATTGCGGCTGCGGCGGGCTCGGCGCTTGCCGCCATCGCCTGGGCGGCCCTGGTCGGCGTCGGGCTGGCCGCGGTTCTGGAGCAGTCCGCGGAGGTGTTCCGCTGGCTCAAGATCGCGGGCGGCCTGTACCTGCTGTACCTCGGCATTTCGTCCTTCCTGAAGACGCGGAAGGCAGCCAAGGAGGGCCTGGCGGGCGGCGGCGAAGAAGCAGCCGCGCCGCGGCACAGCAACCTGGCCGGCCTCGGCGCAGGGGCGCTGTCCACGCTGCTCAACCCGAAGGTTGGCCTCTTCTTCCTGGCGGTGGTTCCCCAATTCATCCCGCCGGGCGGCGACACCATGGCCACGGCGATGGTCCTGGGTGCGGTGGAAGCGGTCATCGCCTTTGCCTACCTGGCCGTCGTCGCGCTCATTGCCTACAAGGCGATGGGGTGGCTGCGGCGCCCCAAGGTGAGCACCGCCGTCGAACGCGTCAGCAGCGGCATCATCGCCGGCCTCGGCGCCGGCGTCATCGCCTCGAGCGCGAACAGCTAACTAGCCGCCGCGAGCGCGAACGTGCAGTTGTGGCCCCAAATCCGCGTGGAATTGGGGCCTCTAGCGGGCCCCCAATAGCCGCGGAATTAATTCGCCGGAATTTCCAGAGCTCTGGCGCTCCGCCGAGGGGTGTGGTGAGAAGTTTGTCGACGCCTGTCTGTACCGGTTCAGTGCCCGCCACTGCGGCAGAGTCAGGTGCACTAAGCCGGATCCCGCCGGCGTACGGCTGCATCACCGCGCACAGCATGACGACCGCCAGTTGCATTGATACCCATCGCGTTACGAATTTGGTGCTCCTTGCGGCGGGTATGTGAATGCTGTGCTGATTAAAGTCAGACATCGCGACCCTGATTCTGAATGTCGCGGGGCCTCCCCCCAAAAGAGAACCGCGTGATTATCGGTTTGTTGAGGCCCCGCGAGCTACAGTGCCGCGAAAAATCCCGTGCATGCGATGCGGGAAGTTCTCAGCTACATCCTCCCGCCGGCCCAGAAGGGCGTATATACGCTCTTGTACGTAGAGGCACCCAGCCCTAACCTTCTTCTACACACGGGTGAGAAACGCCGTACCTCACCTAGCCGCTCTCAAGGGATGTCATGGACCCTGCAGCCGAATTTGCAGCGAATCTCCACGGTCTGGTCAACCGTAAGGCCTACCTGGACGCAGCCAGCCAGCTGCTTCTGAGGCTTATCCCGTCAGACCACGCAGCCTGGGGTTCCTTGGACGTGGAATCCGGCACGGCAGAGGTTGTGCCCTACCCTTACGAATCCCGCGCCGATGTGTCCAAGATGATGCTCGAAATGTATGGTGAGCATCCGGTCATCGGCAGTCTTCGAACCGGCAATACAGGCAGCGACCTGCAACCCCTTCGCCTCAGCGACTACATTTCCGACCTGGAATTATACGAAACCCGCACTTTCCAAGAAGGGCTCTCGCTCCTCGGCGTGAATCGGCAGCTCCTGCTTTTCACGGTCGGAAGCCGCTCTGACTTCTTCCACTGCTGGAGCCTGAACCGCTGGAACGATGACTTCAACGACACCGAGGTCGCACTCGTACAGCAGGTCCAGCCCATACTGCAGCTGCTCGACGTTGCGTACGCAGGAACTCCGCAACAGGCAGTGCATTCGGCCAATGCAGATGCCTATTCCCTGACCGCACGCGAACGAGAGGTGATGCGCCTGCTGGGTCAGGGGCTCAAGGTGACTTCGATCGGACGACTGCTCGGGTGCAGCCCGAGGACCGTTTCAAAGCACATCGAGCACGCCTACTCCAAGCTCGGGAGCAACAACCGCGTTGACGCTCTCCGACGCCTTAGGGGCGAGTGACCACAGCCATTGGGCTGGACTGCCGTCTTAGTGTCACGCGCTCCCCGGGTTGCCGCACCAGGAGAAACGGATGCCGGCAAACATTGTTTTCGAGGGGTTGTCCGCCGGGTCCGTAATGCAAGGGGGGAATGCGTTCCGGACCCGGCGATCTGAAGCGAAGGTTCGCGGCTACCTGTGCTTCAGCGACAAGATGAGTGTGCTGGGTGCGCATTGTGAAAAGCGGGGTGCACCTGAGAGCCTGCCTTCGGTTTAACCCCCCATTTGAGGGGTCAGACCGGCTTTTCCAAGGTTTAGAGCGGACCATCAGCTCACAATGATTGGGGTGGGGCGTTAGGACCTCATACATCGCTCCCCGCCTGGAGGTGTAGATCTGATGTTCAAAGCCCTGTTATGCAAGCTGAACATTCGCCACGAATGGCACGTCGAACATACCGAAGACGGAAGTCTCTATAAGCGCTGCCGTCGCTGCGGGAAAGACGATGACCGAGGCGGGGGCGGGACCGGTGCTCCCGGCGCCTGGGCCGGACCGGCGGGGATGGGATGACCTGATAGCGGCCCGGTCCTCAGTCGCCTGCCGAGGCTGCACCGAACCATCTCGGCAGGTGCCGGACCAGATCGTCCTGGTCGTCACCGATCCAGGCGACGTGTCCGTCCGGGCGGAGCAGGACCGCGGGCGCGTCCAGTTCCGCGCCCGTGTCCGCAACGTAGTCGACCCGGTCCGTCCACCCTTTGACCGAGAGGCTGCCTGTCTGGTCCAGCAGCAGCCCGCGGCCTTCGCGGGTGAGCTCGTAGATGCGGCTGCGTGACAGCGGGATGTCGCGCAGCCGCCTGCCGAGCAGCTCGGGCCCGCCGCCGAAGTCGTAGCGGATCCCGGTTGAGCTGATCCTCTCGGCCAGGAACCGGCTGACGCCGTCGATGTCCATCAGCTCGGCCAGCAGCCGGCGCACGGCCTGCGGCCCGGGTTCGGGGGAGATCAGCTCGCTTTGGGCGCGCGTTATGGTCAGGACATCGGCGGCCACCGAATGGCGCTCGGCGTGGTACGTGTCCAGCAGCCCCGGCGGTGCCCAGCCGTTGACCTCGGCGGCGAGCTTCCAGCCGAGGTTGAACGAGTCCTGGATGCCGAGGTTCAGCCCCTGCCCTCCCAGCGGCGGGTGGACGTGCGCGGCGTCCCCGGCGAGGAACACCCGGCCCGCGCGGTACTGTTCGGCGAGCCGGGTGGCGTCGCTGAAGCGGGTGATCCAGCGCGGTGAATGGGCTCCGAAGTCGGTGCCGGCATGGGCCCGCAGCTGCGCCTTCAGCTCGTCCAGCGACGGCGGGACCGTCCGGTCCTCGGCGACGGTCGCGGCAGGCACTACCGCGCGGAACAGCCCGTTCCCGGCCGGGCCGACGCCGAACCCCCGGTGCGTCTTGCGTACCTCGTCCACGACGGCGGCCAGTTCTTCCGGCGGCGTTGTCACCTCCATCTCGCTGTGGATCCACTCGGTGGTGGCGGGATCGCCCGGGAAACCGATGCCGAGCGTCCGGCGCACCAGGCTGCGCCCGCCGTCGCATCCCACCACCCACTTGGCCCGCACCTGGGTGCCGTCGGCAATCCCGACCGTCACGCCGTCGTCGTCCTGTTCCACCCCCGTGACCTCGCTGCCGCGGCGGATCTGCGCACCGAGCTCGGCGGCGCGCTCGGCGAGGAGCCGGTCGGTGACCGGCTGCGGGATGCCGAGGATGTAGGCGTGGGCGGTGTCCAGGTTCTCCGGCAGGGGCTTGTCGATCCCCGCGAAACGGCCGACGCCGGGATACTTCGTCCCGTGGGCGAGGAACCGGTCCAGCAGCCCGCGCTGGTCCATGATTTCAATGCTGCGCGGGTGCAGGCCGAGCGAACGGACCGCCTGGCTCGGCTGCGCGTCCTTCTCCAGCACGAGCACGTCTACGCCGTGCAGGCGCAGCTCGCTGGCCAGCATCATGCCCGTCGGCCCGCCGCCGCTGATGATTACGTCGACCATGAAAAATCCCCAATCCAAAACTGTGCAAGGCGACCCATTCTGGCGGATGGTGGGGGCCTTGCGGCAAGCCCCGGGGCAGGCGATATCCTGAAAATGCGGGGAGATGGTTTCCCTTGTCGAGGCCGAAATGAGGCAGGTCCGGAGCGTCAGACAGAACGTTCTGTCTACTCCCAGTTGCGCGATGTATGATCCGAATGTGGACACTTCAGAGGGGATCGAAAAGCAGGGACGCCCTGCGGGAACCAGCCCTTCGGAGAAGATCCTTGCCGTCGCCTACGATCTGTTCGCCCGGCGAGGGATCCGTGATGTCGGAGTGGACGAACTGATCCGCGAATCGGGCGTGGCCAAGGCAACCTTTTACCGGCACTTCCACTCCAAGGATGACGTCGTCCTGGCCTTCCTCGAGCAGTGGTACCAGGAACGCACGGCCGCGATCGAGGATGCCATCGCTCGCCGCGGGACCCTCAGCGAGGATGCCATGCTGACCATCTTCGACGTCTTTGACGACTGGTTCCGCCAGGGCGCGGTCCAGGTCAGCTCCTTCCTGCACGTGATGATGGAAATGGGCCCCGACCACCCGCTCGGGAAAGCAAGCATCCAGTACCTGGAGAAGACGCGGGAGCAGATCGCCGACCTCGCAAAGTCCGCCGGCCTCGGCAACCCGTACGACTTTTCCTGGTCCATGCACATCCTGATCAAGGGGGCCATCGTTGCCGCTGCCGAAGGCGACCCCCATGCGGCTGCCCGGGCCAAGGCCATGGCCAGCCTGCTCATGGACAGCCACCGGCAGTAGCAGGGAACCGGCGGCAGCCCGGGCTAGCTCCCGCGGGGCACCCTGTCCGGGTGCACCATGTCGCCGAAATGGTGCACCATCCAGCGGCCGTGGTCCGGGCGCCAGACGAGTGTGATCAGCAGCGGGTCGTCCAGCACTGTTGTGGGCGTGTGGTCCCTGGCTTCGCGGATAATCCGCATGTAGCAGACGTCGAGGTCGCCGTGCGCGTAGACAGCCTCCTGGAGCATGCCGGGATCTTCGATGCAGTCCAGCAGGGCGGCCGCCATTTCGAAGGATCCCCACAGCGGCCGGGACTCCGGCGTGACGATCAGGTGCAGGTCGTCCAGGTTCCGTGCCCTGTCGTGGAGCGCCCTGAAGAACCAGTAACCGATCCGGCGCGGATCGTCCGCGATTTCCTGCGTTTCTTCCGACTCCAGGTCGAAGTCCCTAGTCATGGCTCAAAGGTACTCGCGGGATCGGGCGGTGACGAGGGCTTGACTTGCCAAGCGGTTATCTGGCCGCGAGTCGGCCAATGGAATGGGGGTTTCTCCCCGACAAATCGGGCGGCTTGAAGCCCAGGCGATTTTCGGGCTGTGGGATAGGCAAGATGTGCCTAGCCGTTGCACTGCACTTTGAAAATGATGTCCGGAGAATCGGAAGAAAAGTGAAAAAGGACGCTTTGGTTGGGCGCAGCCCCCTTGCTGATCAGGGTGGTTTTTTCGTCATCGAGAGTCAAAAGTCCGGTAGAGGATCGGACCAACAGAAGGTTTAAGTGAATTACGTACTCGTTGCCCTGCGAGCCCGTTCCCGAGCCGTGAATGTTGAAGCTTGTCTTCACCGAGCCGTCGGCGTTTACCTTGTCTATGGTGACGGCGTTTCCCGTGAAAGTGACGAGCTCCTTAGCGCATGTGCTGAATAGCCCGCCCACGGCTTGGTTATGGCTTACCTCGGCCGGCGCAGCAGTTGCATGTCCGATGGGAAGGACCATGGCAGCCGCAAATGCTGCCGCGAAAAGGGATGAACTCCTCCGCATTTCAGACTCCTTGATGTGTGTGGCGCCAAGAACGAAGCCCCCGGGTCATCTGACAACGTCCGGATGGGTCCTGTACCGGCTGAATAGCAGAAAATTACTCGTGCACTGTCTGGGATGTCCATTCTTGACAAATTGCTCGCAACGCCGCCCGCCGCATCGTTTCGGCTAGGCTGACTCTTATGACGTTGGGGGACGCGGTGGAACCGCTTGTGCACATCAAAAACTTTCGGATGGACTTCGGGGAGACGACTGTCGTCAGGGACCTGTCCTTCGATGTCCGGGCCGGTGAAACCTTCGGGTTCCTGGGCAGCAACGGGTCCGGAAAGACCACCACGCTGCGGGCGCTGCTGGGCATCTACAAGCCCACCGCCGGGACCCTGCACATCGGAGGGAAGGCCTTCGAACCGCGGGACGGGGCGCGGCTGGGGTACCTGCCGGAGGAGCGGGGCCTGTACAAGAAGGAAGCCGTCCTTGACGTGATGGTCTACTTTGGCCGGCTCAAGGGCCTGGGCAAGCACAAGGCCCGGGCCTGGTCCCAGACCTACCTGGAGCGGGTAGGCCTGGCGGACAAGGCAGCGGTGCGCCTGGACAAGCTCTCCGGCGGCCAGCAGCAGAAAGTCCAGCTCGGCGTGACCATTATGAACGACCCCGACCTGCTGATCCTCGACGAGCCCACGAAGGGCTTCGACCCCGTGAACCGGCGGCTGCTGATGGACATCATCGAGGAGCAGAAGCTCGCCGGCGCCACGGTCATCATGGTCACGCACCAGATGGAGGAGGTGGAACGGCTCTGTGACCGGGTCATCCTGCTCAAGGACGGCACCGCCCGGGCGTACGGGACCGTGGCCGAAGTGCAGGACCAGTTCGGCGGCACCGTGTACCGGCTCGGCTACGAGGGCATCCTGCCGGCCTCGGACCTGTACACCGTGGTGCGTGACGGCGACGGGCAGGCGGAACTCGCCCCGTCCGCCGGGGCGGACGAAACAGCAGTGCTGCGGGAACTGATCGGAACCGGCGTCGCGGTGCGCAGCTTCGCCACGGCACGGGCATCCCTGGAGGAGATCTTCATCCAGGTGTACGGGGAACAGCACGAGATGGCGGAGGTCTAGGACAGTGGCACGCACAGTAATCCAGCAGCGCAACCCGTTCAAGCAGCACAACCTGGGCACCGTCGTCGGGTTTGAATTCATGCGGACCATCAAGAAGCGCGGGTTCGTGATCGCCACCCTGGCCATCCCCGTGGTCTTCGCAATCATCTTCGCGCTCGTTTACGCCAGCAACTCCAGCACCTCTGCCAACGCCGACGCGCAGAAGAACTCGGCGCTGACCTTCACGTACACGGACGCCTCCGGGCTCATCCCCGCGGCGCTCGCCCAGGCCGCGGGCGGGACTCGGACCAGCGATCCCGGCGCAGCGCTGCAGGCGGTGAAGAACGGCAGCAGCGAGGCGTACTTCGCATACCCGGCCAACCCCGCCACGGAGCCGGTCAGGGTCTACGGCGCGGACAAAGGCATGTTCGAGAACGGCAAGTACGAGGCCGTGGCCAAGCATCTGCTGGTCACCGCGGCGCAGTCCAGGGTTAATTCGCCGGAAGTCACCGCTGCCCTGAACGGGCAGGTGAAGTTCGACGCCGAGGCGTACGGGGACGGGCGGGTTTCCGGAGGCATCGGCTCAGTCATCCCGCCGCTGATCTTCCTGGTCATCTTCTACGTCAGCATCATTCTGCTGTCCAACCAGATGCTCAACAGCACCCTGGAGGAAAAGGAAAACCGGGTCACGGAGATGATCCTGACCACCCTGAACCCCACCACCCTGGTGACCGGCAAGATCATCTCCCTGTTCGCCGTCGGACTTCTCCAGATCGCGGTGTTCCTGACCCCGATCGCGGTCGCCTACCTCCTCTTCCGCGATTCAGTGTCCCTGCCCGACCTCGACCTGTCCGCCCTGGTGTTCGAGCCCGTCCCGATGATCACCGGGGCGCTGCTGCTGCTGGGCGGCTTCACGCTGTTCACCGGCGTGCTGGTGGCCATCGGCGCGATCATGCCGTCTGCCAAGGAGGCCGGGACCATCTTCGGACCGCTGATGGCGCTGATTTTCGTGCCCTTCTACGCCGTTAGCCTCATCATCAGCGACCCCACCGCCCTGATTGTGCAGGTGTTCACCTACTTCCCGCTCACCGCCCCCGTCACCGCACTGCTCCGCAACGGCTTCGGAACCCTGGGCCCGGTGGAATCGGCCATCGTGATCGCCGAGGCGTTCGTTCTCGGGATCCTCGTCCTGCGCCTGGCCGTGCACCTGTTCCGCTACGGCTCCATTGAGTACGGCCGCAAGCTTTCCATCGCCGGGACGTTCCGCCGGAAGGAGCTGACGGCCAAGTAGCCCAACTGACTCGCAGTAGTTGTCGTTATGAGCCCTCAAAACGACAACAACTGCGAGCTACTTGGGCCGTCAGCGCCGGAACCGGTGCGAGAATGCCCGCATGCGCATTTTCCTGGCGACCGAGCGGCTGGTGCTGCGGCAGTTCACACCCGATGATGCGGACCTGCTGGTGGAGCTCGACGCCGATCCGCGGGTGATGCGGTACATCACCGGCGGCGCGCCAACGCCCCGGGACGAGGTTGAAAACGACGTGCTGCCGGCGTTCCTTGGCTACTACCGGCAGTTCCCCGGCTACGGATTCTGGGCCGCGGTCGAAAAATCAGGCGGAGATTTCCTCGGCTGGTTCCACTACCGGCCCGCCCCCGGGGATCCCCTCGACCAGCCGGAGCTGGGCTACCGGCTGCGGTTCGGAGCGTGGGGAAAGGGGTACGCCACCGAGGGTTCCCGTGCGCTGATCGCCAAGGGCTTCACGGAGTTCGGTGTGCAGCGGGTCGTTGCGTCCACCATGGCGGTGAACACGGCCTCGCGGCGGGTCATGGAGAAATCCGGGATGCGCCTGATCCGCGAGTTCGTCGCGGACTGGAAGGTGTCCATTCCGGGCGACGAGCACGGGGACGTCGAGTACGCGATCTCCCGGAGCGAATGGCTTTCCAGGCCCGGCGCGTCCTCCTGACGAGACCGGACGTTCAGGCAGGCACTGCTTGGGCCCGTCTTGCTTCAGACATAGATGAGTGTGAATATTTATAGGTGTCTATGTCTTTCGAGCTGACCCCGGTCCAGACGGTGGCGTGCTGCTCGCCGCTGGCAAGGGAGCCCTTGTCCGAAACCGAGGCGGTCCAGATCGCCCCGCTGCTGAAGGCTCTGGCCGACCCGGTCCGCCTGCGGCTGATGTCCCTGGTGGCCTCGCACGAGGGCGGCGAGGCGTGCGTCTGCGACCTGAACGATGCCTTTGAGCTGTCGCAGCCCACGATCAGCCACCACCTGAAGCTCCTGCACGAGGTTGGTTTGCTGGACCGGGAGAAGCGCGGCGTCTGGGTTTACTATCGTGCCCGCACCGAGGCGCTGCGGAACCTGGCCGCCCTGATCGGGGGACAGGCCGAGTGAGTGTCCTGGCGCGCCGCGTCGTCGCGGAGTTCATCGGTACAGCCTTTCTGGTGATGGCCGTCGTCGGGTCCGGTGTCATGGCCACCCGGCTGTCCCCGGACGACGTCGGGCTGCAGCTTTTGCAGAACAGCCTCGCCACGGGCGCGGCCCTGGTGGCGCTGATCCTGGCCTTGCAGCCGGTCTCGGCGTCGTTCAACCCGGTGGTGACCCTGGTTGAGCGGGCCCTGGGCATGCTCGACACCAGAACCGCGGCGGGCCTGATCGGTGCCCAGTTCGCCGGCGGGCTGGCCGGCGCTGTGGCGGCGAACCTGATGTTCGGCCTGGATGCGGCCGCTGTCTCGATGCATGAACGCACGGGCGCGGGGTTGTGGCTGGGTGAGGTGGTTGCCACGATCGGGCTGCTGCTGGTGGTCTTCGGCACGGTGCGGTCCGGACGGGCGGACCGCGTCGCGTTCGCCGTCAGCGGGTACATCACGGCCGCGTACTGGTTCACCAGTTCCACCAGCTTCGCCAACCCGGCGGTGACCATAGCCAGAACTGTCACTGACAGCTTTGCCGGCATCGCGCCGTCGTCGGCTCCGCCCTTCATTCTGGCGCAGCTGGCCGGCGGTGCCGCCGGCTTCCTGCTGGTCCGGTTCCTCTACCCGACCCTCGCTGCTTCCTCCGCCGTCGCGGCCGACCGGGCCGCAGCTGACCGAAAGGTGCTCCCATGAGCCAGAAGCCCTCCGTCCTGTTCGTCTGCGTCCACAACGCCGGCCGCTCCCAGATGGCCGCGGCGTTCCTCACCACGCTGTCCCGGGGCGGGATCGAGGTCCGCTCCGCCGGATCCCAGCCGGCCGACAAGGTGAACCCGGCCGCGGTGCAGGCCATGGCTGAAGTAGGCATCGACATGTCGGCCGAAACCCCCAAGGTCCTCACCACCGAAGCCGTGAAGGACTCCGACGTGGTGATCACCATGGGCTGCGGCGACGAATGCCCCTACTTCCCGGGCAAGCGCTACGAGGACTGGGTCCTGGAAGACCCGGCGGGCAAGGGCGTCGATTCCGTCCGGCCCATCCGCGACGAGATCAGAACCCGGGTCGAGGCCCTGATCGCCTCGCTGACCCCGGCCAGCGCATAACCACACCCGGCAGGGGAGGGGGTGACACACATGAGAACCGGCTGCTGCGACGACGACTGCTGCAATGACAGTTGCTGCGAGGACGGACAGGGCTGCTGCTGACCCTCCGCGTCCCGCCCCGCCCAACTAGCTAGCAGAAAACGTCGTTTTGGGCCCTCAAAACGGCAACAACTGCGAGCTAGTTGGGCAGCCACTCCCTTGCATCGCGCCACACTCCGCGCCGGCGCCACATGACGGGCCTCCGGCTCCAATGCCTCTTGCGCCTACTTGTGGAACGTGTTATAAAAAATATGTATCCGCCACCATAGATCTGTGGGAGCGGATCGCCGGTACAAACTACAAGCTGAAGGAGTGGGAATCATGTTGATGCGCACGGACCCGTTCCGTGAACTGGACCGCCTGACGCAGCAGGTCTTTGGCACGGCGGCGCGTCCGGCCGCCATGCCGATGGATGCATGGCAGGAGGACGGGGAGTTTGTGGTCGCCTTTGACCTGCCCGGCGTCTCGCCGGACACCGTGGATCTGAACGTGGAGAAGAATGTCCTGACGGTCCACGCCGAGCGCCGTGACCCGACACAGCCAAACGTCGAGTTGGTGGTCGGCGAGCGTCCGCGGGGCGTCTTCAGCCGCCAGGTGATCCTTGGTGAAACCCTTGATACGGACAACATCAAGGCGAATTACGACATGGGCGTGCTGACCCTGCGGATCCCGGTCACGGAGAAGGCCAAGCCACGCAAGATCGAAATCGAAAGCAAGAGCCTCCAGCAGCAGATCGAGAAGTAACAGCGCAGCTGCTCAGCCCTGGCTTTTCCAGCGGGACCTGCCGGCCGAAAGGCGGCAGGTCCCGCTGTTTATTCAGGGTTCCGCTGCCTTAGGTGAAGATGTCCGCCACGTACCTGCCGTGGGTGCGCTCCACCTCGTCCATCCAGGCATCGGCGTCCGCATCGGATGCGCCGGTGGCCTCCTGGTAGATGCGCTCACAGGTCTCGCGGACCTCCGGGGCCATGTTCTTTCCGTCGCCGCAGACGAACACCGTGGCCCCCTGCCGCACCAGTTCCTTGACGTCCTCGCGGTCCGCCCACAGCCGGTGCTGGACGTACCTCTGCCCGTCGGAGGACGCCTTCGAGAACACCGGCCGCAGGTCCAGGTTGGCCTGCTCCGCCCAGGATTCGAGTTCCGTCCGGTAGAGGAAGTCGGTGTCCGGGGCCCGGCAGCCGAAGAACAGCAGCGACTTCGCGGGTTTGATGTCCTCGGCCTGCGCCCGCAGCGCACGGTCCTGCACGAAGCCGCGGAACGGCGCCAGCCCTGTCCCGGCGCACACCATGATGACCGGCATGGCCAGGGACTCCGGCGGATGGAAGGCCGCGTTCGACGGCCGCACCGTCACCGCCACCCGCGATCCCGGCCGCGACTGGGCCAGGTACGTGGATGCCGCCCCCTCAAACGTGCCGCGCCCGGACAATGCCGGGGCCTGGACGACGGCGAAGGTCAGGGTCGCATGGTCAGGGCTCCAGAGCGGCGACGACGAGATCGAGTACCGGCGCGGGGTGAGCTGGGTGAGCAGCTGCAGGAACGACGTGAACGGCAGCTGGCACGACGGGTACATCTCCAGCAGGTCCAGCAGCGAGACGCGCCTGTCCACGATCTCCCGTGCGTGCCGCTCGCGGTCCTGCGCCAGCGCCTCCAGTTCGGCGCGCTCGGCCGGGTCCGCCGCCACCTCGGCCAGCTGCTCCACCTGCGGCCGCGTGGCCGGAACCGCCAGTTCCACGTAGCTGCTCAGCAGCTCGCCCACGGCCACGGGCGTGCCGGTGGGCAGGAACGTGTCCCCGTGCTCCATGGCCAGCACCACGTGGGAGTCATAGTCCAGGTTCAGGCGCGTCAGGGCCCGCTGCACCAGGTCGGCCGGGTTCAGCGGCAGTACCGCAAGGTAGTCGCCGGCCCGGTAGCCCATGCCCTCTGGCAGTGCGATCTCCACGTGCCGCTTGGACCGGGCGCCGGGTTTGGTCAGGTCCACCAGTTCCCGGTTTACGACGACGGTCCCCACCGCCAGGTCATTCTGCCGCAGGTACGCGTCCCGGACATTGCCCACGAACTGGACCTCCAGCTGCGGTTCGCCGGTGGGCGCGCTGGTCTTCTGCCCGAGCGCGGCGTCCACCGCAGGCCAGAACCCCGCGTACCACTCCTCGAAATCGCCGAAGAAATCCCCGCGGGCGTTGGCCTCGCCGCGTTCGTAGACCCGCTCGGCGCCGGCGTCCGCGAGCCGGGCGTCGATAGTCTTGGGCACTTCCTGGTAAGTCCGCGCCCAGTCCCGGTTGCCGTTGCCGAACACCGTGTAGCGCACGCCCTTGAGGCTGCCCGGCTGCAGGGTTTCGGTCCAGGTCATGAACCGCTTGGCGTTGTCCGGCGGCATCCCCTCGTAGGAGGACGCGACGACGGCGACCAGCCCCACCGTGGGCAGCCCGCCTGCCGCCTCGTCCAGGGAGGCGATGGTGGGGCTGTAGCCCCGCCGCCCGGCGTCGTTCGCGATCCGCTGCGCAAAGTCACGGGACGTGCCCGCGTTGGACCCGTACAGCACGCGCACCGGGACGCCGTTCGCGGCGGCGGGCGCCGCCTTTTCCTGTTCCCTTTCTGCCAACCCTCGGGCTGCCTGCCCGTTGTCTGCCTGTCCGACGGCGGCACTTGCCGCTGCGTCGATTCGGACGTCCCGCCGTCGGACATGGATGAAAAGCCCTTCGGGCTTCATGGTCAGGGTGTGCTTGATGTGCAGCTCATAGTTGGGGTCCGCGGCCGTCATGTCGAAGCGCTGCAGGGCCTTGGCCAGGAACAGCATGGCCTCCTGCAGGGCGAACCCGCGGCCAATGCACGAGCGCTGGCCGTTGCCGAACGGCTTCCACGCGTTGGGCGGGATGGACTCGACCCGCCCGGGGGCAAACCGGTCCGGGTTGAACAGCTCGGCGTCCTCTCCCCAAGCCGCCTTGTCCCGGTGCAGGGACGGGATGAGAACCATGAGGGGCTGGCCCTTGGCCACCTCGTACTTGCCGCCGATCACGGTGTCCTCGTACGCGGCCACGTTGAACGCCGGGGCAGTGGGCCACAGCCGGAGCGATTCCTTGAGGATCTGGTCGAGGTACCCCAGTTTGGGCAGGTGCTCGAAGCGGGCGGCTTCGGTGCCCAGCACCTCGTCCACGAGGGCCTGGGCCTTCCTCATGACCTCGGGATGGCGCAGCAGCTCGTACATGGTGAAGGTGAGCAGGCCGCTGGTGGTCTCATGCCCGGCCACCAGGAAGGTGACCATCTGGTTGCGGACGTTGCTCTCCGGCAGGCGCTCGCCGGTCACCGGGTCCGCCGCGTTCAGCATGGTGTCCAGGATGTCCTCGCTGCCTTCCGGGCTGGGGTTGCGGCGCCGGTCGCTGATGAGCTGCTCGGCCACCTCGAGCATCAGCGCGTTGTCCTCCTCCAGCTGGTGCCGTTTGCGGATCATGAGCTTGTTCTGCACCGGCAGCCGGGTGGACCTGTCCCGGGACTCCATCAGGGCCCGGACCATGGCCCCGATGAAGGGGTGCATCTCGTCGCGGTAGAGGCTGTTGAACCGGTAGCTGAACGAGCACAGGGCAATGGTGTCCAGGGTCAGCCGGGTGGCGTTGTCCGCGAAGTCGATCCTCGCCGTGGGGCCCAGGCGCTCCCACTTGAGCAGCAGCTGCTCCAGGATGTCGTCCATGCCGGCGAACATCCTGGTCAGGGCCTTCGGGCCGAACGCAGGCATCAGGATGCGGTGCGCCTTCTGCCAGTTGGGTTCCTCGGTTTCGGCAGTGAACAGGCCGTCGCCGATGAAGTCCCGCACCTGGCGCAGCGAAATGCCGAGGACCTTGCCGAAGCGTTTCTCGTTGCAGATCTCGTTGACCAGCTCCTGTGAGGAGACGGCGATCATGCTCCGGTTGAAGACCTGGATGCGGACGATGGGTCCGTACTCCTGGGCCACTTCGACGATGCCGAGGATCCCCTTGGAGGAGTCGATATCGGGCAGGTTGCCCACCAGCGGTTTCGCCGGCGGCTGGGGGATGGGGGTGGTGTTCGATGAAGGCATGACCGGGCCTCCTAAGCGGTCTTCATTGACACTTCTTGTAGGTTCTGTTGTCGATCCAGCTGCCGGAAGGGGGCGCCACGCTGTGCTCTCTGGTGAACGGGGCTGGCCGGGCGCCACGGGCCGGGCGGAACACAGGATACTCCGGTGCGGTGCCGGGGACTATGGCTTATTTCTTGGGTGGCTTCAGAGGGGGTTCCCAACGCTGGGAACCCCCTCTGCTGCGGCCTGCTTCAGTGGCCGGCATTCCTCAACGTCACCTTAAGATTTGCGCAAGTTGGGGTAGGTCCCGGTCAAGATTTCCTGAGCTTATCCACATATGCGGCCGAATCGGTTCCGCGGCCTTGCCCGGCATGCTCCCATGTTAGAAGCGAGCCGCCATCGACCAGCCTCCGGCGGCCTTTCATGGGGAGAAACAATGTCAAAGCATCTGGCACCAGCCGCTGTCCGGCGGCCGCAGGACCTACGTCATGCCGTTGCTGCTCGTCCCGTTCTGAGCCGCGCCGTTCGGGTGGGCGCAGGCGCGGCATTCCTGGCTGTCTACGCCTTCGGATTCCAGGGCGCCGGCCCGGTCCTTTCGGCCGGTCTTCCGTCCGTGCCGGCCACGACGCGCAGTGACACCTCCGTCAACACGCCCCTCGGATCGGCCGTCGTTGCCCCGGCTTCGTTCGCTACGGCTTCGTTCGCTACGGCTGCGGAGGGCTCCGCGGCAGGCACCCTGGTGTCAACCGCCGGTGCCGTCTCGGCCTCCGCGGACGCGTATGTGTCCTACAGCCGGACCGTGGTCTTTACGGCGGCAAAGCCAGCGAGCAAAAAACTCCATGCGGCTTCAAGCAAGGTTCAGCGCCCTGCGGCAGGAACCCTGATGGCGCCGCTGGAGGTCCTTACCCCCACCTCGCACTTTGGGCTGCGGACAAGTCCCATCACCGGTTCGGGAGGTGAGTTCCACTGGGGTCAGGACTTCGCCGCCGCCTGCGGAACCCGCGTGTATGCAGCGGATTCCGGCGTGGTCCGGGCCGTGGGCTGGCATCCGTGGGGCGGCGGTAACAGGGTGGAGATCGATCACGGCAACGGCCTGATCACCACCTACAACCACCTTGAGAGCATCGGTGTGAAGAAGGGCCAGTCGGTCCAGGTGGGCCAGCTCATCGCCAAGGTCGGGACCACGGGGTCGTCAACCGGATGCCACCTCCACTTTGAAACCATCCTGAACGGGAAACACACGGACCCTGACAACTGGACCCTGGTGCGGCTGCGGCCCTCGGCATCGGCTGCCAAGACCAAGATGACTGATTACCGGAACGCTGGCTCCGCTGCCGAGACGCCTTCCTGGGCTGTTCCGGTGGGGGCCAGCGCCAGCCGGCACGCGGTCACGGACGACCGGCAGGCATCGTCTAACCGCGCTGTTTCGGCTGCGAGGACCTCCTACTCCTCTGCGGCTGCGTTTGTTTCCGCATCTAACACTTACCCTTGGCTTCCCGTTTGGGTTTCCGTGCCGGCAGTTGCCACGCCCAAGCCGGCAACGAACGTGCCGGCGGCTCCAGCGCCCAGGGTGTCCGCGCCGAAGCCCAAGCCGGCTCCGGCACCAAAGCCGAAGCCCAAGCCGGTGGCTCCGGCTCCAAAGCCGAAGCCCGTGCCGGTGGCTCCGGCTCCAAAGCCGAAGCCCTTGAGGCCAGCTCCGACGCCGACGGCCCCTAAGCCTCCTGTGGCTACGCCGGCTCCGGCTCCTGTGGTTGTGCCCGCTCCTGCTCCCGTGGTTACGCCGGCTCCGGCTCCGGCTGTTGAGCCGGCTCCTGCTCCCGCGGTTACGCCGGCTCCGGTTGTTGAACCGGCCCCTGCTCCCGCGGTTACACCGGCACCGGCTGTTGAACCTTCTCCGGTTCCGGCGCCGGTAGTGGTTGCTCCGGTTCCGGCGCCTGCTCCGGCACCGGCTCCTGTTGTCGATCCGGCTCCTGCTCCGGCTCCGGTTGTAAACCTGGCGCCTGCTCCGGCGCCGGTTGTCGATCCGGATCCCGCGCCTGCTCCGGCTCCCGCGGCGTCGCCTGCTCAGCCGTAACCTGGGAGCCAGGAGCGGGAGACTCAAAATAGCCACCTGCAAAGTTCCGGTAATCCCGAGCCGAGACGGCTGGAATTTCGGCGCACCAAGCCAGCGAAGACACGTCTTCGCAGCTGCCCAGCTCGCCCGCACCAACGACGCTGAAGGGATGAACCGCCCCGCGTTTACATGTGCTTGCAACCCAAATGTTGAATCCGATGTCGTTGTATGGGTGGCCGTGGGGTCTCTTGGTACCCTCCGTGTGGTGACGGGCGTCACCACACGGAGGGTGCCGACCGCCTTAACGGCGGTCAAAGCTGATTTCCTCACAGCGATGGGGGCTGAACGCTTTGTTGTGCTGTCAGTCTCCTAGCTGACGCCAATCAGGTGACGGTGCCCCGACGCACGCTGGCCGGCGTCGGGCGTGCGCCCGCCTGTGTGGGTTCGGCGCTGGCGGCTGTCATGGCTAGGGGCTGCTTGTCACTTGCTCCGACGTCGGGAATGCCCGAAGCACACTCCTGCGGTGATGTTGGGGACGGGTTTCATCTGGTTTCCTTTGAGGTAGCGACGAGTTGACCCGAGGTCACCTGACTGCGCGCGCCAAGGTTGGGAAGTGCCGGAACGCCAGGGGCTGTCTGTCGGCATCCGCATGAAGCTCCTGACAGATAAGACAAAACGATTTGTCTATAGCCGGGGCTCACTCTATGGCGGCTGGCGCGGCGCCGGCAAGGGCCCGGAAAACTTCCGAGTGACGCTTGACACGTTTCCCGCGCTGGCCCTAATGTGATGCCAAGTCGATTTGGCAAAACGATTTTTCAGCGAATTGAAGCTTTCCAGCCCCACCCAGCCCATAGATTCCGTTCAAAAGAAAGGGAGTCGACAGCGATGTCCTCTCGAACCACGATTTCCCGGATCACCGCCATTGGCGGGTTGTCCACCGCGGTGCTTCTGGCAGCAACCGCCTGCGGCGCGGGGGGCCCGGCAGCAACGCCGGGTAGCGCCGGCACCAGCACAGTCAACGTCCTCGTCGAGGCAGGCGGCCACGCCGAACTGACAGGCGTCGCCGAACAGTGCAAGAAAGAAACGGGCGTCACCGCCAATTTCGTCGAACTTCCTTACGACGGCATGTTCAACAGGCTCTCCAGCGAGTTCTCCTCCGGCAACGTCTCCTTCGACGTCGCCGCCCTGGACTCCGTGTGGCTGCCCAGCTTCAAGAATGCCGTCCAGCCGATCGATGAGCTCTTTACCGACGAGGCGAAGAAGGACATCTTCCCCGCGCTTGTGAAGGAAGCCAACGTGGACGGGCACTTCATCGGCATGCCCGCCTGGACCAACGCCGAAATTATCCTGTACCGCAAGGACCTGTTCGAAGACGCCAAGAACAAGGCCGACTTCAAGGCCAAGTATGGCTACGACCTGGCCGCCCCCACCACATGGAAGCAGTACCAGGACATCTCCGAGTTCTTCACCAAGGACGGCATGTACGGGACGGACGTGAAGGGCGGTGTGGAAACCGAGTGGCTGGCCCATGTCCTGCAGGCCGGCTCGCCCATGGTCCTGGACGGCGACAAGGTGGTTATCGACAACGCCGCGCACAAGGAAGCCTTGGACTTCTATGTCGGCCTTGCCAAGTCAGCTCCGTCCGGTGCCGCGCAGGTTGACTGGGCCGCTGCGCAGAACCTGTTCAACCAGGGCAAGACGGCGATGACACGCTTCTGGGCCCACGCTTACCGGCAGATTCCCAAGGACTCACCGGTGGCCGGCAAAGTGGGAGCGGCTCCCATGATCGCCGGATCCGCCGGCGTCGGGGCCGTTCCGGGACCCTGGTACCTCACCGTGCCCAAGGCCACCAAGAACGCCGAAGCGGCCAAGAAATTCGTCAAGTGCGCCTACGACTACAACGACAAGGGCATTGAATCCAACCTCGGCCTGGCCGCCCGGATCTCCGCCTTCCAGAAGTACCAGGACAAGGCCGGCTACGAGAGCTTCAAGCCGCTGATCGAAACCCTCAAGGGCAAGGCCACCGCGACCCGCCCGGCCACTGAGAAGTGGCAGCAGATCGTGGACACCGTGCTGGTTCCCATGCTGCAGAAGGCCGTGGCCGGCGGTGACTCGACCGCCCTCCTCGCCGATGCCAAGAAGCAGATCGAGGACCTCCTTAAGTAAGACCCCCGCGGCCGGCGCCTGCCGATGAGGCACTGCAAGTCCGGTGCCGGCCGCGGCCCCAACCAGCGGAAGAGAAAACCGTGCGCATCTCCGATCGCCGCTTCGCATTGTTCCTGATGACACCCGCGGCGCTGTTCCTGGCAGTGTTTGTGGCCTTCCCGCTGTTCCGCCTCGTCGCGGACAGCTTCTTCAAAATTTCCCCGATCGCCGGCGGCCCCCGCGACTTTGTGGGCCTGGACAATTACTTCCGTGCCTTCGCGTCCGAGGCCTTCACCGGTGCCGGGTGGCGGACCCTGGCCTACACCCTCGTCGTGGTCACCCTGGAATTCGCCCTCGGGCTGGGCATGGCGCTGCTGTTCACCACCCTCGGGCGCAGTTCCCAAATCTGGCGGACCGTGTTTATGTACCCACTGATGATCGCCCCGATCGTGGCAGGCCTCCTCTGGAAGTTCCTGATGATCGATAACTTCGGGCTCATCGGGACCCTCCTGCACCAGGCGGGTATCCTGTCCAACCCGAACCAGATCGGCTGGCTGTCCGATCCCGGCATCGTGCTCTACTCCGTTGCCATCCCGGACATCTGGCTCACCACATCATTCATGTGCCTGGTCCTCTTCGCCGGACTGCAGAACATCCCGGGGGACCTGATCGAGGCAGCACGCCTTGACGGCGCACGGGCACCGGCCCTGCTGTTCCGGATCATCCTGCCGCTGCTGCGGCCAGTCATCGCCGTCGCCCTGGTGGTCCGCGGAATCGACGCGGCCCGGGCGTTCGACACCATCCTCATCCAGACCAACGGCGGCCCGCAGTCGGCGTCGGAAACCATGAGCCTGCTGATTTACCGGACCATGATCCGCTTCGGCGATCCCGGGCTGGCAAGCGCCATGGGCACCATCTACCTGCTGGCGATGCTCGCCGTCGCATTCGTCGCGGTGGCCACCATCTGGCGGCCAGGAAAGGACAACTGATGCGCGTCGCCGAAACAAGTAAGCACGACGCCGGGATGCCGGCCGACGTGCCCGCGGAACCTTCCGTACCTGTCACCACAGCCGCGGCCCGCAGGCGCCGGGGCGTCAACCGCGAAGGCCTGGAAGCTGGCCGCCGCAGCACCCGGGCCCTGCTGTGGATCCTCCTCGCGGCAGCGATGGTGCTTTACGGTTTCCCGTTCCTGTACCTGATCTTCACGTCCTTCAAGACGCCGATAGACACCATCGCGGTGCCGCCCACCATCCTGCCCCGGGAATGGACGCTGGAGAACTACGCCAACGCGCTGGGCCGCAGCGGAGTGCCGGCCTCCTTCATCAACAGCATCCAGACGGCCGTCATCAGCACCGCGCTTTCACTCGTGCTGGCGGTACCGGCGGCCTACGGCATCACCCGGTATAAAACGCTCAGCGGCAGGATCTTCATCATGGCCGCCCTGGTCACGCGCATGGTGCCGCCGGTGGCGATCGGCATTCCGCTGGCTTCAATGATGGCGGCCGCCGGCCTTTCAGATACTCCCGTCGCTCTGTCCATCGCCCACACCACCATCTCGCTGCCGCTCTCGATCTGGCTGATGTCCAGCTTCTTCGAGGCGGTGCCGAACGACCTGGAGGAAGCCGCGACTGTGGATGGCTGCAGCAGGCTTGGGGCCCTGTGGCGGGTGGTGATCCCGGTGGTTTCCGGCGGCATCGCCGTCACCGCGATCTTCGCCTTCCTGGCCTCCTGGAACGAGTTCCTCTTCGCACTCCTGATGACTGCGATCCGCTCGCAGACCACGCCCGTGGTGATCGCGAACTTCCAGACCCAGTTCGGCCTGGACTGGGGGTCCATGACGGCGCTGGCCGCCGTCTACTCCATCCCGGTCATCCTCCTGACCCTGCTCTTGCAGCGCAAGATCGTCGCAGGTATGACGCTCGGGGCAGTCAAGGGCTAGCGCCGTCAAGGGCTGGACCACAATCAGCCAGTAGCCTACTGGTAGCCCCTGGGGCATCACCAACCATAAGGACGTGGGAGACAGATGAGCAACAAGAACATCGGTATCAAGGACGTGGCCGTTGCCGCCGGCGTGTCCGTGACCACCGTCTCCCACGTCCTCAACGAGGTTTCCTACGCCCGGGTCAGGCCGGAAACCCGCGACAAGGTCAGGGCCATTGCGGAGCAACTGGGCTATGGCCCCAACCGCCTGGCGCAGGCCCTGCGCACCCAGCGGACCGGCATGCTGGGGCTGGTCAGTGAGGACATCGCCACCACACCCCACGCGGGCCGGATCATCCTCGGCGCTGACGAGGCCGCCAAAGCCCGGGGGTACAACCTCATGATCATCAACACCTCCGGCTCCGCCAGCCTCGAATCCCGGCAGGCCGACGTCGAGGCCCTCCTGGAACGCCGGGTCGACGGAATCCTCTACGCCACCATGTACCACCGCAACGTGGAGCTGCCGGCCAACCTGGGTAGCGTGCCTTCCGTCCTGGTCGACTCGGTGGCCACCGGCGGAAACATCACAGCCGTGATCCCGGACGAGGAAGGCGGTGCACGCGCTGCAGTGGGCGCGCTCCTCGAGGTGGGCCACACCCGGGTGGGCTTCCTCAACAACACCGACGATGTCCCCGCAACCCGCCAGCGGCTCCGGGCCTTCCGGGCCACGCTGACCGATGCAGGGCTCGACGGCGACGCGGCACCAGTCGAGGCCGCGGCCTCCGAGGTGCAAGGCGGCTATGAGGCGGCCCGGCGGATCCTGTCCCGGAAGGATCGTGCCGATATGCCTACCGCATTGTTCTGCTACAACGACCGGATGGCGATGGGAGCCTACCGGGCCGCTGCGGAGCTGGGACTCACCATCCCCGATGACCTTTCAGTCGTCGGTTTTGATGACCAGGAACTGATCGCCGCGAACCTCCACCCGGGCCTCACCACCGTGGCCCTGCCCCACTACGAGATGGGTGCCTGGGCCACCGAGCACCTGATCGACGCCGTCGAGGGGAAGACCGACCTTTCCCTGATGGCAATCCACCCGACCATCCTGGGCTGCCCCCTCGTGGCCCGAGATTCCATCGCGGCTCCCCGGCAATAGGCAGTTAGCCCCTGCCGCTTTCCAACCAGCCCCGCTACTTTCCAAAGAGGAACGCCACACATGTCCAGCTGCCTTGATGCCGCACGCCCGGAACCAGCCCCGCCCGGAACCTCCAGGTTCCGGCCCGCCATCCACTTCACGGCACGGGATACCTGGCTGAACGACCCCAACGGCCTGGTTTTCCACGACGGCCTGTACCATCTCTTCTTCCAGAACAACCCGTACGACAACGTCTGGGGCAACATGTCATGGGGCCACGCGACCTCCCGTGACTTGCTGCACTGGACGGAACACCCGGTTGCCATTGCCTGCGACGAGACAGAGGACATCTTCTCGGGGAGTATCGTCGTCGACCACGGCAACACGTCCGGTTTCGGCACGGCGGACGGACCTGCCCTCGTAGCCATCTACACCAGTGCCTACAAAGCCGGGTCCGAACACAGCGGAACGCAGGCCCAGTCCCTGGCCTACAGCACGGACGCAGGAATGACGTGGCGGAAATACGAAGGAAACCCTGTCCTCAGCAGGAACTCCGCCAACTTCCGTGATCCCAAGGTCTTCCGCTATCAGGGGGACCACGGGGCTTGCTGGGTCATGGTCGCCGTCGAAGCACAGCACCAAAAGGTGGTCTTCTATCGTTCGGAAGACCTCAAATCCTGGGACTTCCTGAGCGACTTCGGCCCGGCCAACGCCGACGCCGGCGAATGGGAGTGCCCCGACCTCTTTCCCCTGGCGGTGGACGGGGACCCGGACAACGTCAAATGGGTGCTGATCGTAAACGTCAATCCCGGCGCCGTGGCGGGAGGTTCCGGCGGCCAGTACTTCATCGGGCATTTCGACGGCGTCCGGTTCCGCCCGGACGCCGGTTCACTCGCGGCGCCAGACGGGCTAACCTCCCTCCCCGGCCCCAATGAGGCCGACGCCGCCCTGCAGCAATGCCTGTGGCTGGACTGGGGACGCGACTGCTACGCCTCCGTATCCTTCAGCAACGCCCCGGACGACCGGCGCATCATCATCGGCTGGATGAGCAACTGGGACTACGCCAACGAGTTGCCCACCGCCCCCTGGCGGTCGTCGATGACCCTCGCCCGCGAAGTGCGGCTCACGGCAGTCAACGGCTCCGCCCGGCTGATCCAGGAACCGGTCCTGGCGGGCGTCCGCGCAGTCGAAGAGCTGCCTATTGGGGGCCAAATGAACAAAGACAACCTTGAGCTGAGAAATTCAGCCCTCCGGTTGCCGGATGCGGTACCCGGTGCTGCCCAAATCATCGCGGCGGAGATACGGCCCGGAAGCGCCGAACGTTTTGGTTTCCGGCTTTTCGGAAGCGGTGACGGGAGCAAGGGCACCGTGCTTAGCTACGACACCAGAAGCGGGCAGCTCATCCTTGACCGCAGGCAATCAGGAAACACCAGCTTCCACGGGAAATTCGCCTCGGCCGAGGCAGTACCGGTTGAGCTGGAAAACCGTGTGCTCAAGCTGCTCATCGTCGTCGACCACTGCTCGGTTGAAGTATTCGCCCAGGGCGGCAAGGTGGCCATGACTGATCTCATCTTCCCCGATGCCGGAAACCAGGAGAACTGGCTATCGGCGGAGGGCGGCTCAGCAACAATACTGAAGCTTGCGGTCTCAACACTCGCCTGACCGGGACACCAAGGAAGGAAGCTATGTCAAGCAACAACTACTACGACGTGACTACGTGGCCGGTCGGCAATCCGTCCAAGGATGTCGGTGAAGTCATCAACAGCATCATCGCTGACATCAAGGACCGGCAGACCGTCACCGATGCGGACAACGGAGGAAAGCCGGGCGCGGTGATCTACATTCCGCCGGGGGACTACCACCTCCGCACGCAGGTGGTGATCGACATCAGTTTCCTGAGAATCGAGGGCTCGGGACACGGCTTCACGTCCTCGAGCATCCGGTTCAATGTTCCCGAGGACGAGTGGCCGGACCTGCATGAGCTGTGGCCGGGAGGGAGCCGCATTATCGTCGACATTCCCCTCGGCCAGGACGGGGAGGAATCCAAGCGGGCGGCCTTCTACGTTGAGCGAACCGGCAGCCCGCGGATCAGCTCGGTCGAGTTCTCCAACTTCTGCATCGACGGGTTGCACTTCAACGCGGATGGCACCGGGATGCATCCGGAGAACACCTACGTCAACGGCAAGACCGGTATCTATGTGGCGAACGCCAATGACTCATTCCGCGTAACCGGCATGGGGTTCATTTACCTTGAGCACGCCCTCACGATCTACAACGCGGACGCGCTTTCGATCCACGACAACTTCATCGCTGAATGCGGAAGCTGCATCGAGCTGCGCGGGTGGGGGCAGGCATCAAAGATCACCGACAACCTGATCGGAGCAGGCTTCAAGGGCCACTCGATCTACGCCCAAAACCATGGCGGCCTCCTGATAACCGCGAACAACATCTTCCCCCGCGGTGCGAGCAGCGTTCATTTCGACGGCGTCACGCGTTCCAGCGTCACCAACAACCGCCTGCATTCGTTCTACCCGGGGATGGTGGTCCTGGCAGCGAACAGTTCGGAAAACCTCGTGGCGACGAATCACTTCTTGCGTGACCATGAGCCGTGGACGCCCTTCCTGGGAGTCGACAACGGACTGGACGACCTCAACGGACTTCTCTGTGTCAGCGGCAGCAACAACTCTGTCATCGGCAACCACTTCTCCCAGATCATCGACTCACAAAGCATCCGGCCTGCAGGTGCGACGCCCGTCGTCATCCGACTGAAGGCGGGGGCCGGCAACTTCGTCTCCAACAACCACGTGGTGGCGATGGACGTCCGTTCCACCTCAAGTGACTCCTGCTTCGCGGCACAGGTGGACGCCCTCTTGACCACCGGGGTCTCGGACGGCCTCGCCGTCACGGCCGTCATAGTCGATTCCGGATCGGTCCGGAATACCATCCTTGATTCCGGAAGTGACGCCCAAGTTGTCGCAGACAGGGCTGTTAACGCCGTTCGGGCCACACCCGCGGTCGGCTTCTAGGCGGCACAGAGGTCAGCCTAGGCGCGGCGCAGCCTAGGCATAGGGTGCAGCTTAGGCGCTGCGGCGCTGCTTCGGTGCCACGCCGCCGAGGCGCTGCGTGACCACCCGGGCCGCGCTGGCGCAGGCTTCGCCGAGGCTTTCCAGGGTGTCGGGGGAGACCCGGAACCGGGGTGCCGGGATGAGGACGGAGGCAACGATGTCGCCGCGGTGGTCATAGACGGGGGCTGCGATGCCGACTTCCTCGATGGAGGTCTCGCCGTAGTTGATCGCCCAGCCGCGCTCGCTGACTTCCTCCAGCCGCTGCAGGTACGCCTCGACCGAGTGCTCGTCCAGGCCAGGGAGAGAGATGGTGCCGTTGCGGAGCAGGGTGCCGACCCGCTCGGGCTGTTCGGCGGCGAGGAAGATCTGGACCGAGGCGCTCAGGGCGTCGTTGTAGCGCGCACCCAGCGGGGTGGTGTGCTTGACCTGCTGGCGGCTGGCGATCTGCTCCACGCACATGGACTCGCTGCCGTTCCACACCATGAGCGCACTGGTTTCACCGGTGCGTTCGGTGAGTTCGCGCAGCACGGGGTAGGCCACACGCCGTTCCTCGAGTTCGGCCAGCAGCGGCCCGGCCACCGCGATCAGGCCCAATCCCAGCCGGAAGCGCCGCGTGTCCGGATCCCGCTCCACCAGGTGCTCCTGCTCAAAGGTGGCCAGGATCCGGGACACCGTGCTCTTGTGCAGGCCTACCCGGCTGGCGATCTCGGTGACGCCGAGCATGGGCTCGTCGGCCGTGAAACTGCGCAGCACCGCTATGGCGTTGACGATCACGGAGGCGCCGCGGGCATCGCCGTTGCCTGCGTCTTTGCCCGAATCCGGGCCTGCCGGTTTGGCGGCCGCGTCTCGGTTCGCTGGGGAAGCCGGGGGAGTCATGGTGTTCACTCTATGTCTTTGCTGTATCGGTTCGCCGAAACGACGGCGGGCATGCCCTCCCAGCCGCCCGCCGCCGTCGTACTTAACCCGAAGCGGTTAATTCGCGACTGTTGGCTGAAGGCCTGTGGGCCCGGCGGCGGGGAGGGCATGCCTGCTGGTGGTTACCGGGGGACGCTACGCGCCGATGATGTTGTGCTCAGGGCCGAACGGGAACTTGGTGATGTTCTCCGCGCCGTCCTCGCCCACCACCAGGATGTCGTGCTCGCGGTAGCCGCCGGCGCCGGGCTGGCCCTCGAGGACGGTGATCATCGGCTCCATAGAGACCACCATGCCCGGCTCGAGCACGGTTTCGATATCCTCGCGCAGCTCGAGCCCGGCTTCGCGGCCGTAGTAGTGGCTGAGGACGCCGAAGGAGTGGCCGTAGCCGAAGGTGCGGTTGGCGAGCAGGCCGTGCGAGATGTAGATCTCGTTGAGCTCGGCGGCGATGTCCTTGCAGACGGCGCCGGGCTTGATGAGCTCCAGGCCGCGCCGGTGGACCTCGACGTTGATGTTCCACAGTTCCAGCGAACGGGCATCGGGTTCGCCGTAGAACAGCGTCCGCTCCAGGGCCGTGTAGTAGCCGGAGGTCATGGGGAAGCAGTTCAGGCTCAGGATGTCGTGTTCCTGGATCTTCCGCGTGGTGGCCCAGTTGTGTGCGCCGTCGGTGTTGATGCCCGACTGGAACCAGACCCAGGTGTCGCGGATCTCGGAGTTGGGGAAGGTGCGGGCGATCTCGTGCACCATGGCCTCGGTGCCGATCAGGGCAACCTCGTACTCGGTGATGCCGGCGGTGATGGCGTTGCGGATGGCCTCGCCGCCGAGGTCGCCGATGCGTGCACCGTGCTTGATGACCTCGATTTCCTCGGCTGATTTGATCATGCGCTGGCGCATCGCGGCCTGCGCCACGTCCACCAGGGTGGCTGACTCGAACGCGGCCTGGATCTTGTTGCGGTTGTCCAGCGGCAGGGAGTCGTCCTCGACGCCGAGCCGGCGGACATTGATGCCGCGGGTGCGCAGTACTTCCTGGATTCCGTGGATGAAGTTGTCCCGGCGCCAGTCCGTGTACACGAGGTTTTCGCCGTAGCTGCGGCGCCAGGGCATCCCGGCGTCGATGTTTGCGGTGACGGTGACCGTGTCCTCCTTGGTGACCACCATGGCGTAGGAGCGGCCGAAGTAGGTGAACAGGAAGTCGGAGTAGTACTTGATCGAGTGGTAGCTGGTCAGGACGACGGCGTCCAGGTCCTTCTCGGCCATGATGCTGCGGAGGCCGGCGAGGCGGCGCTCGAACTCGGCGTCGGAGAAGGTCAGGCTGACTTTTTCGCCATTGTTGAGGACCTTGAGGCGCTCGAGCTTGGCGACGTCGTTGACGGTGTTGTCCGGACGGGGGAGGTTCTCGGTGATGGTCATGCTGTTCTTTCCTTTTCTTTCTGGGGTGGGTGTGGTGTCAGTGCTGCTGCAGGGGCTTCTTGGAAGTCTCCGTGGCGAACAGGACTGCGATGAGGGAAACCAGTGAGGCGGCCACGAGGTACCAGCCGGGGGCCAGCTTGTTGTGCGTGAGGCCGATCAGGAGGGTGGCCATGAACGGGGCGGTGCCGCCGAACAGGGCGTTGGAGAGGTTGAAGCTGACGGCGAAGCCGCTGTACCGGGTCTTCGTGGGGAAGAGTTCGGCCAGGAAGCTGGGCAGCGTGCCGTCGTTGAGGGTGAGCATGCCGCCCAGGAGGATCTGGACCAGGACGATCACCAGGAAGTTGCCGGTGTCTAGGAGCATGAACGCCGGGACCGTCACCAGCATGAACAGCACGGACGCGGTGAGCAGCATGGTCTTGCGGCCGAACCGGTCCGAGGCCATGCCCGTGAGGAAGATGAAGCCGATGTAGCTGGCCAGGGCGATGGTGGTGGCCAGGAACGATTCGCCGGCGCCGAAGCCCAGTTCCTCGGCGAGGTAGGTGGGCATGTAGCTGAGGATGACGTAGAAGCCGACGGCGTTCAGCAGCACCGCGCCGGTGGCGATGATGAGCTGCTTCCGGTTGTTGCGGAACATGTCCCTGGCGGGCGCCTTTGTTCCTTCCTTGTCCTCGGCGAGGGCGCGGAAGGCGGGGGTGTCCTCGAGCTTGGTGCGGATGTACCGGCCGATCAGGCCCATGGGAGCCGCCAGCAGGAACGGCAACCGCCAGCCCCAGTCGTGCAGCTGGCTTTCGCTGAGTGTTGCGGTCAGCAGTGCGGCCAGCAGGCTGCCCAGAAGCAGGCCCGCCGCGGTGCTGGCGGGTACGACGGCGGCATAGAGTCCGCGCCTTCCTGCGGGTGCGTACTCCACCAGGAAGGCGGAGGCCCCGGCGTATTCGCCCGAGGCGGAGAAGCCCTGGACGACGCGGACCAGCAGGAGCAGGACCGGCGCCAGGATGCCGATGGTGCCGTAACCGGGGATCAGGGCAATGCAGAACGTGGCCGCGGACATGATGACGATCGAAAGTGACAGGGCCTTCCGCCGTCCCAGCCGGTCGCCGATGTGGCCCCAGAAGAAGCCGCCCAGCGGACGGACGAAGAACGAGATGGCGAAGACGCCGAAGGTTGCCAGCAGTGCCGTCTGGCGGTCGGCCTCGGGGAAGAAGACCGACGAGATGATGCCGGCCAGGTAGCCGTAGACGGCGTAGTCGAACCATTCGACAAAGTTGCCGATGAAGCTCGCGGTGACCACCCGGCGCCGGGTGTCCTTGCTGACCTCGTCACCGGAGGGGGTTGCTGTTGCGCTGCCGGGCAGCTGCGCTGCTGCTCCGGGCGCTTCGGAAGATTGAGGTGTCGGGGGTTTCATGTGTCCACCAATAAAATCTCGGGTTGCCTGTGTTGCAACGCTGTTGCACCAGAGTAGGTGTGATCCAGCTCATCCGTCAATGGGTGGTTTGAGCCGATTCTTTTTCCATCAGTTAGGGGGAGGGGGAATGGCCGGGCCCGCAAGCGTCATTCATGGTTGCTTTGAACGCAACTTAGTTGCCTTATGAGCTGCAAAGATCTCGCCGGACTTCCAGCGCGTCCTCACCTCCCGTCGCCCTATCCCTGACGCGTCCTCACCTCTCGTCAGGTTGGCCGGGACGCTTCCTCACCTTCCAAACCGAGGTGAGGAAGGGCTGGGGGAGAGGCGACGGGAGGTGAGGAAGCGTCTGGGACTAACGGCGCCGCCGTCGGGGTTGTACCTAATGGCGCGGAACCAGGGGATCACCTCAAAGAACGGGAGCGTAAAGCATGGTCAGGATTGCAGTGGTTGTCGGCAGTACGCGTCCGCAGCGCCGCAGCCGGCAGGTGGCGGAGTGGGTGCATTCACGGGCCACTGCCCGCGGAGGTGCGGACTTCGAGTTGCTGGACCTGGCGGACTACAACCTTCCGCTGCTGGATGAGCCCATGCCGCCGTCGATGGGCCAGTACACCCACGAGCACACGAAGGTCTGGGCGCAGGCCGTTGCGCGGTTTGACGGCTTCATCTTTGTGACCGCCGAATACAACCACTCCGTCCCGGGGGCCCTGAAGAACGCGCTCGATTACGTCTATGCCGAGTGGAACAATAAGGCCGCCGGATTTGTCAGCTATGGAAGCGCCGGGGGAGTCCGGGCTGTTGAGAACCTGCGCCTGATTGCCGCCGAACTGCAGATGGCAAGCGTCCGCGCCCAGGTGGCCTTGCCCTTCGCGTCGGAGTTTGCGAACTACACCGTCTTCACGCCGAGTGAGGACGCCGAGGAGGCTTTGAAGCCCCTCCTGGACCAATTGATTTCGTGGTCCACCGCGCTCAAAACGCTGCGCACCTGACAGCGCCTATGCTTGGGACCCAAGGATCGCCGTCGAACTTGGGGGTAAACATGATGCGCCGGGGTGCTTTGGTTGCTGCGGTTTCCGCTGTTTTTTTGCTTGCAGGATGCTCGACGCCGCAGGTGAAGCCCGTGGTCTCGTCGCCTACATCGTCCGTCCAGCCGAACATGCCGACGGCGGTGGTACAAAGCGCCGGGGGCAAGAATGCCTTGGTGCACGCGGGCGTGTCGTCGGTCCCCGAGGAAAGCGGCCAGCTCCTGGGCACTTTGGCGGCGGACGGCGCAGGCTGCGTCGTGGTGCGGGCCGGCGACGGCGAAATGACGACGCTGATCTTCCCGCAAGGCACCACGTTCAAAGGGGAGTCACTTGCCCTGCCAGACGGTTCGTCACTGTCCGAGGGGGCCAAGGTGGCGTTGGATGGGGCACGTGTTCCGGCCGACGAGAAACTGAGTGTGTGCCCGAATTACTTCAGGCTTTTCTCGGTAGTGAAAGCCACCGTCACCCCATAGCGGCAGGATCTGCGGGAGCGTCGGGGTGGAGGCGGCAGGATCTGAGGGGGCGTCGGGGTGGAGACGGCATGGACCCGTGCGAGGGTCCATGCCGCCGTCGCGCCTATTCTGTCGGCCTCAGGGAAGCCCGAATCAGCGATACAACCCGTTCGGCCTCGGTGTGGGTTCCGTGCGTGCCGGCGGTCTCCGACGTGTAGTCGCCGGCGAAGTGCAGCGATCCGGGCCAAGCAGTGCTGCCAGGTCTGGGCGTGGACGGCGAGGACCCGGCCGCGCAGCTGGGTCGCCACCGTGTACACGTCCTCCATCCACTGCACGACCCTTTCCTCGTCGTCGCCAAATCCTGGTAGGTGGCCCGAGGAACTTCCGTAGCAGGTCAGCTGTGGGACCGGCCGCCGATGTCGTGGCCGGACTCCAGGATGAGGACGTTCAGCCCTGAGTCCCGAAGGTAGTACGCGGTGCCCAGTCCCGCGGCACCGCCGCCAACATTTACTACGTCATGCAATCTGGTCTCCTAGTGAAAAATCAGTGTCCATACGTCGACACAACGTCGTTTTAGTCGTCGTAGGTGTTGGCTATGTAGACGTCGCAAGGTGCGTTGTGGGCGACGCTGTTGGCTACGCTGCCCAGTGCGCAGCCGATGCCGCGCATCCTGCGGTTGCCCACGACGATGAGGCGGGCTTCCTTGCTGAGTGCTTCCCTGATGAGAGCGTCCGCAGGCCGGCCGGAGGCTGCGGCGTAGGTGATTTTGATGTCCCCGCCGAGGGTCTCGGCGACGGCCCTGGCGACGTGTTCGGCTTTGTCGGCGTCGGAGACGAGCCATTTGCTGCTGGCGGTGCCGAAGACGTCCGAGCGGTCACTGTCGAAGGCCGACACGACATGGAGGGTGGCGCCAAGTGCGGTGGCGAGGTCTCGTGCAGCCTCGGCTGCCTTTCTGGCCGTGGCGCTGCCATCGACTCCGACTTTAAGCGCAGCCGGGCCCTTTCGACGCCCTCTCACTTCCTGCCGCGTTTCCCCAGACGCGTCCTCACGTCCTGCTGCCTCGAGCCCAACGCTTCCTCAGTCCCGGCGTCGTCCTTTTACGGTGTGAGCGGACCGTGGATGACACGCAGCGCGAGGTCGGTGTCGCCGTCGATGACCGCTTGGTCTGGCAGGCTGGACCGGCCCCAGAGGCCCAGGTACATTTCCTGCGGCACTGCAGCGACCGATGCCACTATTTCGCCAGCGCCGACTATCCAGGTTGTGCCGCCGTGGACCCGGAAGGCGACCGCTCGTCCCGGGTCGGCCATCCGCTCCAGCCGGATCTGCCGCGGTGCGAACATGGCCAGCGCTTCGTCGATGCCGTCGACCAGGAAGTCTTCTGCGAACTCTGGGTCCGGAAGGCCTGATGCTTGGTGGGCGTCGACGAGGTGGATGGCGTGTTCGTGCGCCTGTCTGCGGAGCCAGAAACCGGCCGTGCGTGGCGGAGGGCCGAAGTTCCAGCACGGCGCCGCAGGGTTCAGTGAAGTCATAGTGGCTAGAAACTGGGGTATGCCGTCGAGGAACCAGGCTGCTGCGTTCTCCTTCGGTGGGGCTGCAGCTTGGACCTGCTCGCCGGAGCGAACCACCGCCGCAGCCCATCGTTCTATCGAACCGAGGTGGCCGCAAAGCTCGTTGAGCGTCCATCCGGGACAGGCCGGAACCGGACTTTCCAGTGTGCTCTGCGGCTGACGGGCAAGTACTTCGAGTAATTCGAGGCTATGCGTGAGTTCGGCGAGGTAGCGGTCGGGCAACATGACTCGAGCGTATCCGGACGGGAGGTGAGGACGCGTTGGGTTTGCAGCGACGGGAGGTGAGGACACGTTGGGGTTTGGGCGGCGGGAGGTGAGGGCGCGTTGGGTTGGAAGCGGCGGGAGGTGAGGACGCGTTGGGTTTGAAGCGACGGGACGTGAGGAAGGGTCGTGGGGCTAGGGGAGGGAGGCCAGGCGGGTTGCCAGGTGGAGGCTTGCCAGGCAGCCGGTTCCGCGGGGGTCGCCGCCACAGAGGTCGAAGATGCGCTGCAGCCGGTGGTACATCGACTGCCGCTCCAGGTGCAGCTCGCGTGCCGCCTGCGCGGTATTGCACCCGGAATCGAGCCATACCGCCAGCGTGTGCAGCAGCTGGGAATTCCGTTGCTCGTCGTGCTCGAGGACCGGGCCCAACGCCCGGCGGACGAAGTCGCGGCGGGCAGCGGCGTCGATACTTTCGGCAGCCAGCCGCTCGGCACTGAACGCATCCGCATCCCTGACCTGCGCGGAACCGCCTGTAGATCGGCCAGCCCGCGGGGCCAGGTCAAGCGTCCGCCGCGCCTCCGCCATGGACCAGGCAGCCTCACCAATGCCCTGCCCCAGGGGGCCGACGGCGATCGCCGAACCTTCCGGGACCTCCAGGCTCACCAGCCCCTCAATCAGCGACGACCGTGCCGAACGGGTTCCCTCCCGGGGAAGACCGGCCAGCGCGATGAGTTCCAGCTTGTCGGCATAGCTCGCCGCGCGCGGAACCGACACCGCAAGGACCGAGTCCAGTGCCGGGCGCAGCCGGCCGGAGGCAGCGGAACGGATCATGACGGCGGCCACCGGACCGTCGACGGCGAATCCCGCCGCCGCCCCCAGCTGCTCGAGGCGCCACGGCTGGGCGCCCGAATGGACGGCGCGCATCAGTTCCGCGCCTGCCAGTTCCTTCAGGCCCGGCGGCATCCGCTGCAGCAAAGCCAGACCGAGGATGTCGACGGAGCGTTCGCCGGCCACCCGGATGAAGGTCGGGTCGACCCCCTCGGCGAGCTCCAGCTCCAGCCGGGCTGCGAGCACGCCGCGGACCGGAACGTCGACCGCCGTCGTACCCGCCGCCGTCGTCCCCGGAACTGTTGTACGAACCATCCCCGAACCGCCGGTTCCACTCACTCCGATAGCAGCGCCGCCGTCGGAAGTCCCGCCCTCCGAACCGCCACCAACACCCGCGCTCCCCAGCGTCACCCCCGCCGGAGACACCAGGCGGACCCCGGTCCCGGTCTGCCCGGCGAGCACGGCGAGCACCTCGTCCAGCCCGCCGCCGTGCGCGAGTTCGGCGGCCATGGCGTGGCTGATTTCGTCCCCGCGCTGGAGCAGCTCCACGGACTGGCCCACCAGGATCGAGTTAATGTCCTGCATGATGCCCACGAAGGGCGCCACCTTGCGGAGCTCGAACAGCGGCAGGCCGTTCGACTCGGCCGCCACCAGCATCGACTCCGGAATGTCGGGCAGCACGGACCCGGTCTCGATCGCAACAGCCGCGACGCCGCGGCCCGCAAGCTCGCGCACGTAGTCCACCCGCCGCCGGTCGGTGGCCGTGGCCAGGGCCTGCCCGCCGCTGAGCAGAAGCTCTCCGCCGCGCAGCAGGGGAGCGATGTCCAGCACCTCGCTGGAGTGCACCCACCGCACCTGCCGGCCGGCCACAGCAGAGGCGGCGGCGCGCAGAAGCGGCTCAGCCGCCTGGAGGCTCCGGTTCTTCAGGACGTCTTCAAGGAACACTGATCTGACACTCCGTCATAGGCAAGTGAATTCTGCTAGACAGATCGTACCTTGTTGGTGTGATGGGCCCCACATAGGCTTAATTCATCCCTTCTTCACGGAGGCTCTTCTTCCTCACACGGAGGCTTTTCCGATGCACAATCCCTCAACACCCCAGTCCGGGCCCGCAATGGAGCAGGCCGAGGACTTCGAAGCCTGGCTCCAGCCCATCCCGGAAACCGCCCGCACCCGCAAAGTGTCCGGCCAGTTCTGGATCTGGGCCGGCGCAAACCTCGCCCCGATCAACTGGGTCCTCGGCGCCCTCGGCATCAACCTGGGCCTTGGCTTCGCCGACACCGTCACCGTCCTGGTCCTGGGCAACCTGATCGGCATGCTGCTGTTCGGCTGCTTCGTCCTGCTGGGCCAAAAGACCGGGGCCACCGGCATGGTCCTGGCCCGCGCCGCGTTCGGCCGCCGCGGCAACTACCTCCCGGCCGCCATCCAGGCCCTGCTGGTGGTGGGCTGGTGCGCCGTCAACACCTGGATCATCCTCGACCTGGTCATGGCGCTCTTCGGCACCCTCGGCTGGGTGGATCCCGCAGCCCACAACTACGCCTGGAAGATCGGCGTCGCCACGTTCATCATGGCCGCCCAGGTGGCCATCGCCTGGTTCGGCTACAAGGCCATCGCGGCCTTCGAAAAATGGACCGTGCCGCCCACCATCATCATTCTGGTGGTCATGTCCGCCGTCGCCTGGTTCGGCCTTAAGATCGACTGGACCTACGCCGGCCCCGCGGGCAACATCCTCGAAGGCTCGGAGCGGATCGCCGCGATGAGCGCGGTGATGACGGCCATCGGCATCGGCTGGGGCATCACCTGGTTCACCTACGCCGCCGACTACTCCCGTTTCGTCAGCAGGACCGTGCCCAAGAAAAAGGTCTACCTCGCCTCCGTCCTGGGCCAGTTCATCCCGGTCGTCTGGCTCGGCGTCCTCGGCGCAAGCCTGGCAACCAACAGCGGCGAAGTGGACCCCGGCAAGCTCATCGTCCAGAACTTCGGTGCCCTGGCGCTGCCCGTGCTCCTGATGGTGCTCCACGGCCCCATCGCCACCAACATCCTCAACATCTACACGTTCTCCGTCGCCACCCAGGCGCTCGACATCACCGTCAGCCGACGCAAGCTCAACCTCTTCGTGGGCGTCTTCTCGCTCATTGCCGTCATCTACTTCATCTTCCAGGAGGACTTCGCCGCGGTCCTCGACGCCTGGCTCATCGGCCTGGTGGCATGGGTGGCAGCGTGGGGCGGCGTGATGCTGGTGCATTACTTCTGGCTGGAGAAGCGCTGGCCCGGCAACGTGGAGCGGCTGTTCGACGGCGTGGGCACCCGCCGCCTCCCCGTGGTCAACTGGGCCGGCGTCACGTCGCTGCTAGCCGGGATCGTGGCCACCTGGCTGTTCATGTACGGGCTCATCCCGATCATGCAGGGCCCCATCGCCGTGGCCCTGGGCGGCTGGGATCTCTCCTGGCTGGCCGGCGGACTCACCAGCGCAGCGGTTTACGCGGTACTCGGCCCCCGGCTGCACCGGCCATACGTGACGGTGACGTCCGACGGCGGCACCACCGCCGCCGCTGTCAGCGCACCTGCCGCCGGGCAGGCACCCCAGCCCGTTCCCGCCGTCGAACTCTAACCACTCTTACTACGAAAGGAACCCACGGCATGAGCCCCAGCGCCTTCCCGGATTCCCAGCACCCCATCACCTGGCCCGCCGGCTACACCGCCGCTGCGTCTTTCACCTTCGATGTCGACGCCGAATCCTGCGTCATCGCGCACGATCCCGGCAGCACGCGGCGCATGTCGCTGATGAGCCACCAGTCGTACGGGCCCAAGGTTGCCGTGCCCCGGCTGCTGCAGATCCTGGCGCGGCAGGAGGTCCGCGGGACGTTCTTCATCCCCGGGTTCACGGCGGAAAGCTACCCGGATGTGGTGCGGCAGATCGTCGACGGCGGGCATGAGGTGGCGCACCACGGCTACCTGCACGAGCCGATGCAGGGAATCGACGCCGCGACCGAGGCCTCCTATATCGACCGCGGGCTCGAGGCGCTGGAGAAGGTCGCCGGGATCCGGCCGGTGGGGTACCGGGCGCCGTGGTGGGAGCTGAACTGGCACTCCCCGGCGCTGCTGGCGGACCGCGGCTTCCTCTACGATTCCAGCCTGCTCGACGGCGACGCGCCGTACCGGATGGCTGTTTCTTCCGGTGCTGGTTCCTCCGGTGACACCCGCGACATCGTGGAGATCCCGGTGGACTGGACGCTGGACGACTGGGAGCAGTACGCGTTCTACCCGGGGGTGACCGGCAGCGGCGTGATCGAAAGCCCGGCGAAGGTGCTGGAGATGTGGACGCTCGAGGCACAGGCGCACCACTCGCAGGGGAGTTGCTTCGTGCTCACCAACCACCCGTTCATCTCGGGCCGGCCGTCCAAGGCGGTGGCCCTTGAGCAGCTGATCGAGCGGGTCAAGGGCATGGACGGCATGTGGGTGACAACGCTGGAGCAGATCGCCGAGCATGCCAAGGCCACTGTTGCCGAGGTCCACACCCACGCCCGGATCGAGGTGCCTGTTGCCCCGGGTTTCGGAGCCCGCTTCAAGCCCGGCCAGGTGCAGGTACCCGCGCCGGCTCTGGGCTAGCCCTTTCCGGGTTGGCGCGAACGGACACTTGAGGCCCTTCACACGAGCGCGAACGGACACTTGAGGCCCTTCACAAGAGGGCGCAGGTGTCCGT